>JANNJX010000045.1:0-3273 GCA_031396005.1 Burkholderiales bacterium | reverse complement strand
TGGCGGCGGTGGTGGCCGCGCGCCGGCACGCCCGGCTGGTGGTGGCCGCGCGCCGAGCGCCGGTCAGAGCAACGGCCCGCGCCGCAGCGGACGCTGAGATCCACAAGGGCGGCGCCCGCCGCCTTTGTTCGAGCGCAATCGGCAAACCGACCGACGGGCCACAATGACCCGATGAACACGCGCGCGCGCACCGCTCTCGTCGTCGGCGCCAGCGGCCTGGTCGGCCACGCGCTGTTGCAGCAACTGGCCGCTACCGACGGCGGCTACCGCGCGGTGCATGCGCTCGTGCGCAAACCGATCGAGCCGGCGCCGGCGGGCGTGCAACAACAGGTCGTCGATTTCGCGCACCTGCCGCAGCCGTTGCCTGCCGCCGACGACCTGTACTGCGCGCTCGGCACGACGATCAAGGTTGCAGGATCCAAAGCAACGTTTCGCGCCGTCGATTTCGACGCCGTCGTCAACAGCGCGCGCGCCGCACAAGCCGCCGGCGTGAAGCGCATGGCCGTGGTTTCATCGCTCGGCGCCGACGCGCGCTCGCGCGTGTTCTACAACCAGGTCAAAGGCGAGATGGAAGAAGCCCTGCGCGTGCTGCGCTTCGAGCGCCTCGTCATCGCTCGGCCATCGCTGCTGGCCGGCGCACGCGAAGCGCTGGGCCAGGCGCCGCGTCTGGCCGAGCAGTTGTCGTTGACGCTGCTGCGCCCGCTCGGCGGCCTGTTGCCGGCCTCGATACGACCGATCGAGGCCACAGTGGTGGCGCGCGCAATGCGCGTGGCACTCGCCGCCGAGGGGCCCGCGGCGCAGGTCATCGAATCCGGCGCGCTGCAGCAACTCGGTGCGCTGAAGGCATGAAGCTGACCAGCTTCGGCGCTGCCGACGGCGTCACCGGCTCCAAGCACCTCGTCGACGTCGGCGGCAGCCGCATCCTGCTTGACTGTGGTTTGTTCCAGGGCCTAAAGCTGCACCGCGAGCGCAACTGGCAGCCGCTGCCGATCGACGTGCGCAGCATCGACGCCGTCGTGCTCAGCCATGCGCACCTCGACCACAGCGGCTGGCTGCCGGTGCTGGTCAAGCACGGCTATCGCGGCCCGATCTTCACCAACACCGCGACGCGCGACCTCTGCGCCGTCCTGCTGGCCGACAGCGCGCATCTGCAGGAAGAGGACGCGCGCCGCGCCAACCGCTACGGCAGTGCGTCGCACCACCCGGCGCTGCCGCTGTACACCAAGGCCGACGCGGCACGTGCGGTGCAGCGCATCAGTGCGCTGCCACCGGGGCGCGGCGCCGAGGTCGGGCGGGTGCAGATCGGCTTCACGCCCGTCGGCCACTTGCTCGGCGCCAGCGCAGTCACGCTGACGGTGGGCCCAGAGCGCATCGTCTTCTCCGGCGACCTCGGCCGCAGCGACGACCTGTTGCTGCCCGCGCCGCAGGCCGTGCACAAAGCAGACGTGCTGCTCATCGAAGCCACCTACGGCAACCGCCTGCATCCCCGGCAGGACGTGCAGACGCGCCTGGGCGAGATCATCCGGCGCACGATCGCGCGCGGCGGCTCCGTGCTGCTGCCCTCCTTTGCCGTCGGCCGTGCGCAGGCGCTGCTGCTGGTGCTGCAACGACTGCGCGCGGCGGGCGACATTCCGCACTCGCTGCCGATCTATCTCGACAGCCCGATGGCGATTGCCGCCACCGAGCTGACCTTGAAGCACCGCAAGCTGCTGCGCGTGCCGGCGCGTGAACTGACGACGCTCAAGGACGGCGTGCGCTTCGTCGAAACCGGCGTGCAGTCGCAGCGCCTGTCGTCGTCGCGCTCGCGCTATCCGAGCATCATCATCTCGGCCAGCGGCATGGCCACCGGCGGGCGCGTGCTGCATCACCTGAAATCGCTGGCGCCCGACGAGAAACATCACCTCGTCTTCCCCGGCTTCCAGGTCGCCGGCACGCGCGGCGCGCGTCTCATCGCCGGTGAACGCGAGGTCAAGATTTTCGGCGAGATGGTGCCGATCCGCGCCGAGGTCAGCCACCTCGAAGGCTTCTCCGGCCATGCCGACGCCGACGAGCTGATAGCGTGGCTGCGCCAGTTCGAACGCGCGCCGCGCCACACCTTCGTCGTCCACGGCGACCTGGCGGCAACGGACACGCTGCGCTTTCGCATCGGCAACGAGCTCGGCTGGCGCGCCAGCGTGCCGCCGCACGCGCAGACCGTCGATGCCTGAAGACGGGATCGGCCTGGCCGTCGCCCTCGGCGTCGGTCTGCTCGTCGGCATCGAGCGTGAGCGGCGCAAAGGCCACGGGCCGCAGCGCAAGGCCGCCGGCATGCGCACCTTCACGCTCGTCACGCTGGCCGGCGCGCTCGCGCAATCGCTGTCGCCGGGGCTGCTCGTCGTCGTCGGTGCGCTGGCGGTGTCGGCGTTTGCAGCGCTCGCCTACTGGCGCTCGGCGCGCGCTGCCGACGCGCAGACCGATCCGGGGTTGACGACCGAAGTGGCACTGGTCGTGGCCTACCTCGTCGGCGTGCAATGCGCCGTGCAGCCGGCGCTCGGCGCGGCGTGCGGCGCCGTGCTCGCCGCATTGCTCGCCGCGCGCGAGCGCATGCACCGCTTTGCCACCGAGTGGCTGACCGAGCAGGAGCTGCGCGATGCGCTGGTGCTGGCCGGCGTGGCCTTGGTGGTGGTGCCGCTGGCGCCGGTCGCGCCGCTGCCCGGGCTCGGCGGCCTGGCGCCGCGCACCGCGGCGTGGCTGGTGTTGTTGATCTTGGCGATCCAGGCCAGCGCGCATGTCGCCCAACGCCTGCTCGGCGCGCGCCAGGCGCTGCTGGCGGCCGGCCTGCTCGGTGGTCTGGTCTCGAGCACCGCGACCATCGCCACGCTCGGAGCACAGGCGCGCACGCAGCCGCCGCCGATGCAGCAGCGGCTCGCCGGCGCGGCCAGCCTCTCGGGCGCGGCGACGTGGCTGCAGGCGCTGGCGATCGCCGCGGTGGCCAGCCCGGCCTTGCTGCCGGCGCTGCTGCCGCTGGCGCTGGCCGGCGCGCTGGCGGCGTTGCTCATCGGCGCCTGGGGCGCGCGCGTTGACGACGGGCAGGCCATTGCCACCAGCGCCGGCGACACGCGACGCCCGCTGCGGCTGCGCGAAGCCTTGCTCGTCGCGGCGCTGCTGCTCGGCGTCTCGGTGGTTGTCGGCTGGCTGCGCAGCCGTTACGGCACGCAAGGACTGCTGGCCGGCAGCGCGCTGGCCGCACTGGCCGACGCGCACGCACCGATCGCTGCCGCCTTCGGCCTGCAC
>JANNJX010000043.1:0-1832 GCA_031396005.1 Burkholderiales bacterium | reverse complement strand
TGAGAATGGCCGAGTCGGGCAGCGTCGTGCACACGCACGTCGATGGCAGCTTGGAAGACAGCAGGACCGGGTTGCGAATGCGCCTGTGATTGGCACCCTGATCACTTGTTTTTCGGTTGCTTGATCGTAATCGCGTGGGCTCGGTGGACCGGTTGTCGCTGTTGCCGCTGTTGCCGCAGACACCGCAGAAACGGTGAGTGCGGTGCCAATCGAGCACCTGCGACGCCCGCGCGGCCACGCCCATCTGCAGCGACGGTAGCGCCATCGGTTGCGGCCGATGACCCGAAGACCGATAGTGGCCGCGAGAGCGACACGGGCGGCGTTTTCGCATATCGGAGCGACAGCTATCAATTCAGCGGACCGTGTCGATCGTGACGGCCGCGGCGCCGAACTCCTCCTGACAGTCCCGTCCGGTGGGGCAGACCGCCTGCCCGGCGAACAAGGGCTGTGGCCCGCGGTGTGCCTGCACGATGCGCAAGAGACTCTCCCCGGTGGCGAAGGTGCGGAAGGCCCCTTCGGGCCGCGGATCGAGCTCTGCGAATTCGCGTTGTCGCGTTGACACGATCACCAAGAGACTCACTTGACCGGGAGGCTCGGTGACGTTGAAGACGATGGCTCCTCTCCTGGGCAGGTCCAAGGCCTTGCCAGCCTCAACGCGGATCGAACCCGACTCGGTGTTCGGGTAGATCTGCAGCAGCGAACCGTCCGAGCTGTGGCCCAGGACGTACAGGAAACCCGCGCGCTCGGACTGCACGCTGAACTTGATCTGATCGGCGCCGATGCGCAGCGTGGGTTTAGGTGTGTCGACTCGCACCGCGAAGCCGGGTGTCGCGGCGCGCACCACACGTTCGAATTCGGCGGCGACGTCCCACTGCGCCGGCGTTACTTGCGGGGCTGTCACCTGCGGGGCCGCCACGGGTGCGGCGGACGCCGCCCGCTCGGGCGCCGGCGCCACGCTGGCCGGCGCCGGCGTAACGTTCGGCGCAGCGGCCTGCGGCAAAGGCCGAGCAACCGGTGCAACAGCCAACCACTGGTAAGCAGCAAACGCCAAGCCGCCAAGTACAAGCAAGGCGCCGCCACCCCAAACCAGCGGCGACACCGGCGCGCGCTTCGCAGGCGCCGCCGCCGCGCCTGCGGCACGCGCGGCCACTTGCGGCATCTGCGAACCAGCCGACGCAGGCGGGCTCGCCGCGGCGCTCCACGGCGCGGCTTCATGGTCGGAAGGATCGAGTTCGTCCAGCGGCATCGGCCGCGTGCTGTAGACGTCGAACTGTGCCTGCCCGAGCCCGAGGTCGGCGCAGAAGTCATGGATGGTGCGCGTGCGCTCCTCCGGCCGCACGCCCAGGGCGCGGTCGATCGCCGAAAGGAACCGCCGGCTGTAGCGGCCCTTGGCGGCCTGCGCCAACGGCTCGTAGCTGTCCTTCAGGAGGCGACCGACCGCGGGCGGCGGCGTGCGGCCCATGATCGCGTGATAGACGACGGCGGCCAGCGCATAGACATCGGTCCACGCGCCCTGCTGCATGCCCGGGGTTTCGGCGTATTGCTCGATCGGCGCATAGCCGGGCTTCAATATCACCGTCAGCGCCTGCGTCATGTCGCCGACGACCAGGCGCGCTGCGCCGAAGTCGAGCAGCAGCGGGCGATCGTGTTTGCCGCCGAGCATCATCACGTTGTCCGGCGCGATGTCGCGATGGAAACACTGGTCGGCGTGGATCACTTCAAGTGCCCCGGTCAACGGCGTCAGCATGGCGCGCAGCCAGGTTTCGTCGGGCGCTTTCGGCAGCGAGCGCAGCAGGTCCTTTAGCGTCACGCCTTCGTAGTACGGCATCACC
>JANNJX010000485.1:0-3280 GCA_031396005.1 Burkholderiales bacterium | reverse complement strand
GACGTGCTGCAGGCGCGGCGCGGCCGCCTGTTCCGGCCGGACGCCGGCGAAGCCTTCATGCCGGTGGAGTTTCAGGGCGCGGTCTACCGCTTCGGCCACTCGCTGGCGCGGCCCTCGTACCGCGCCAACTTGAAGGGCGACCGTGGGCAGCCGTTCTTTGCCTTCCTGTTCGATCCGCGCGCCGAAGGCCAGGCCGACCCGAGCGATCTGCGCGGCGGCGCACGCGCGGCGCGGCGCTTCGTCGGCTGGCAGACGTTCTTTGATTTCGGCGACGGCGAGGTCAAGCCGCGCAAGCTGATCGACACCCGCATCTCGACACCGCTGTTCCAGCTGCCGCTGGGCGCCATCGCCGACGGCCGCGCACCCACTTCGCTGCCGCAGCGCAACCTGCTGCGCCACTTGACGTGGCAGATGCCCAGCGGGCAGTCGATCGCGGAGGCGATGGGCGTGCCGGCCCTGCGCGGGGGTGACTTTGCCGAGCTCGCGGGCTACGGCGTGCGCCTGGAGCGCAGCACGCCGCTGTGGTACTACGTGCTGAAGGAAGCGCAGCTCGCCACGGGTGGGCAGACGCTGGGGCCGGTGGGCGGGCGCATCGTCGCCGAAGTGCTCATCGGCCTGATGCAGAGCGACCGCGCTTCGTGGCTGCACGGACAGCCGCAGTGGCGGCCCACGTTGCCGTCGCGGCGCGGTGCGGGCGAGTTCGACATGGTGGACCTGCTGACGTTTGCCGGCGTTGATCCGCGCAGTCGTGGGCAGTGAGGGTCATCAGGCAACCTCCGCGCGGCTCGCTTCGGTGCGTGAGCGCTTCGGATCGGCCGGGCGCGCTCACACCACCGCTACCGGAATCTTCCCGATCTTCGCCTGCCACTCGCGCGGCCCAGTCGTGTGCACGCTGGTGCCGTCGGCGCTGACGGCCACGGTGACCGGCATGTCCTTGACGTCGAATTCGTAGATCGCTTCCATGCCGAGATCGGCAAAGCCGACGACCTTGGCGCCTTTGATCGCTTTCGACACCAGGTACGCCGCGCCGCCGACGGCCATCAGGTAGGCGCTCTTGTGCTTCTTGATCGCCTCGATGCCGGTCGGCCCGCGCTCGGCTTTGCCGATCATCGAGATCAGGCCGGTTTCGCTGAGCATCATCTCGGTGAACTTGTCCATGCGCGTCGCGGTGGTCGGGCCGGCGGGGCCGACGACTTCGTCGCGCACCGGATCGACCGGGCCGACGTAGTAGATGACGCGGTTGGTGAAGTCCACCGGCAGCTTCTCGCCTTTGCCGAGCATGTCCTGGATGCGCTTGTGCGCCGCGTCGCGGCCGGTGAGCATCTTGCCGGACAGCAGCAGCGTGTCGCCGGGCTTCCAGCTCGCGACTTCGTCCTTGGTCAGCATGTTGAGATCGACCTTCCTGCTCTTGTTGTAGTCGGGCTGCCAATGCACGTCGGGCCACAGGTCGAGGCTTGGTGGCTCAAGGTACGCGGGCCCAGAGCCGTCCATCACCACATGGGCGTGGCGCGTCGCGGCGCAGTTGGGGATCATCGCCACCGCCTTGCCGACGGCATGCGTCGGGAAGGTCTTGATCTTGACATCGAGCACGGTGGTCAGACCGCCGAGTCCCTGCGCGCCGATGCCGAGCGCGTTGACCTTGTCGCAAAGTTCAAGCCGCATCTCTTCGAGCTGCGTCAGCGACGCGCCAGCCCTCGCTTTCTGCTGCAACTCGAACATGTCGATGTCGTCCATCAGTGCTTCCTTGGCCATCGCCATCGCCTTCTCGGCGGTGCCGCCGACGCCGATGCCGAGCATGCCGGGCGGGCACCAGCCGGCGCCCATCTTCGGCACGGTCTTCATCACCCACTCGACCAGCGAGTCGCTGGCCTTCAACATCTCGAAGTTGCTCTTCATCTCCGAGCCGCCGCCCTTGGCGGCGACACCGACGCCGAGCTTGTCGCCGGGCACGATGGTGACTGCAAGGACCGACGGCGTGTTGTCCTTGGTGTTCTTGCGCGAGAACAACGGGTCGCTGACGATGGATCCGCGCAGCTTGTTGTCGGGGTCGAGATACGCGCGGCGCACGCCTTCGTCCACGGCGTCCTGCAAGTCGCCACCGTCGAAACCGTCCCAGCGAACATCCATCCCGACTTCGAGAAACACGTTGACGATGCCGGTGTCCTGGCAGATCGGGCGCTTGCCTTCGGCGCACATGCGCGAGTTGGTGAGGATCTGCGCGATCGCGTCCTTGGCCGCCGGGCCTTGCTCCGCGGCATAGGCGCGCGCCAAGTGCGCGATGTAGTCGGCCGGGTGGTAGTAGCTGATGTACTGCAGCGCGGCACGCACGGTTTCGATCAGGTCGTCGCGGCGGATGGTGGTCGTGGGCATGGCGAGCTCCGGCAGCAGGGATGTGTGTGGGATTGTGCCGCGCTCTCAGGGCGCTAGAATTCATGCAACTTCAATCCACAAGGGCGAGAAAGGCATGACGGTTATGACACCGCGAACTTTTGGCACCGCTGACGCGGTGTAGTCGTTCGCGCACGTCCACCGAAGTCTTCTTCTTTCTCACTCTCGAAAGCGCGGCCTCGTACCGCGCTTTTTCATTTTCTGGAGTTGCCTTCATGATCTCGATTCAATTGCCCGACGGAAGCAAGCGCGAGTTTCCTGCGCCGGTGACAGTCGGCGAGGTGGCTGCATCGATCGGCGCCGGCCTCGCCAAGGCCGCGCTCGGCGGCCGTGTGGACGGCAAGCTCGTGGACCTCGGCCACCGCGTCGAGCGCGATGCCCAACTGGCGATCGTCACGGACAAAGTCGCCGACGGCCTCGAGCTGATCCGCCACTCGACGGCGCACCTGCTGGCCTACGCCGTCAAGGAGTTGTTCCCCGACGCACAGGTGACGATCGGGCCGGTGATCGAGAACGGCTTCTACTACGACTTCTCGTACAAGCGCCCGTTCACGCCGGAGGACCTGGTGGCGATCGAAGCCAAGATGGGCGAGCTGGCGAAGAAGGACGAAAAGGTCGAGCGCCGCGTGCTGCCCCGCGATGAGGCCGCGGCGTATTTCAAGAGCCTGGGCGAGCACTACAAGGCCGAGATCATCGCCAGCATTCCGGCTAACGAAGACGTGTCGTTGTACCGCGAAGGCGCCTTCGAAGATCTCTGCCGCGGCCCGCACGTGCCGAGCACGGGCAAGCTGAAGCACTTCAAGCTGATGAAGGTGGCCGGCGCCTACTGGCGCGGCGATCACCGCAACGAGATGCTGCAGCGCATCTACGGCACGGCCTGGGCGACGAAGGA
>JANNJX010000436.1:0-21871 GCA_031396005.1 Burkholderiales bacterium | reverse complement strand
GAGCTGAAGAACTCGATGCGAAAAGTCTGGCCGGCCGTGCTGTCGAGCGTGCCGGTGATCGTGGTGCTGCCGCCGCTGGCATTGGCGCTCGCGAGCAGAGGAAAGTTCTGCAAGCCGTTGGCGCCGCCGTCGGCATCGCCGACATCGTTGGCTGTGACGCCGTCGGCGCCGAGGTCGATGCCCAGCTCGCCGTTGCCGCGAATCGAATTGCCCAGCAGCGCATTGCCGGTGCTGCCCGTATCGATGTAGATGCCATCGCCGCTGTTGTTGGCGATCAGGTTGCCAGCGCCGGCTGCCGTGCCGCCGACGAGGGCGTTGCCGGCGCCGGCGACCACGACCACGCCGCGGCCGTTGCCGAAGCTGGCCGTGCCGCTGGCATCGGTGCCGATGATGTTGCCGATGACGTTGTTGCCGTCCGTGCCCGCGCCCCACATCACCACGCCGGCATAGCCGTTGCCGCCGATGGTGTTGGCCGCGCCGGCAGCCGCGCCGCCGACGGTGTTGCCCGAAGCACCGACGCCGATCCACAGACCCTGACCGACGTTGCCGATAACCGCGGTCTGCGCTGCGTTCAGCCCGATCGCGTTGCCGAGCACCAAGTTGCCCGACGTGCCGCTATCGACGATGGTGATGCCGCTGTCGACGTTGCCCGAGATCACGTTGCCGGCGCCGGCCGCCGTGCCGCCGATGGTGTTGCTGGTGGCGCCGCCGGAAACCGAGACGCCGTTCCAGGCATTGCCGCGCGCCGCCGTGCCCGCGGCGTTGGTGCCGATGAAGTTGCCGGCGACGACGGTGCCCGTGGTGCCTGCAACCCCGATCGCAACGCCGTTGTTCAGATTGCCCGAGATGATGTTGCGCTCGGCGGCGTCGTTGGTGCCGTTGGCATCAGTGCCGATCAAGGTGTTGGTCGAGGCCCCTCTCACGTCCACGCCCGACTCGCTGTTGGCCAGCGCAGTGTCGCCGTCGGCGCCCAGACCGATGGTGTTGCCCTGGATGACGACGTCGATCGACCCGTTGGCCACAAAAACGCCGGCCCCGGCGTTGCCCGAAATCACGTTGCCCGCACCCGCCTGACCACCGCCGAGCACGTTGCCCGTGCCCGCGCCCCAGAAGCCGACGCCGGAGGTGCTGTTGCCCAGGGCGTTGGCGCCGCTGATATCGGTGCCGATGTAGTTGCCCTGCACCAGGTTGTTCTGCGAACCGCTGCCGACTTCGATGCCGAAGTGGTTGTTGCCCGAAATCACGTTGCGCGCCGCGGCGGTCGTGCCGCCGATCAGGTTGGCGGAGGAGCCGAGCAGCAGGATGCCGCTGCCCGAGGCGTTGAAGCCGGCACCGTCCACGTCGGCGAGGCCAGCGGCATCGGTGCCGATCAGGTTGCCGGCGACGACGCTGCTGCCGACGCTGCCGAGCAGGATGTTGTGTCGGGCGTTGCCGGAGATGACGTTGCCGGTGATCTGGTGGCCGCTGCCGTTGATGGCGAAGACGCCGCGATCGCCGTTACCCGCAGCCACGCTGCCGCTGGCGTCCAGGCCGATCCAGTTGCCCTGCACGGTGACGTTGGCGGCGCCGTCGATGAACAGGCCGTCGCTCGAGAAGCGGTTGATGACGAGGCCGCGCACCGCGGAGCCACTGCTGCCGGCGGCGAAATGCAAGCCGTCCACGTTGGCGCCAGCCGCCGCGCCGTTCAACTCGACGACGGGCGCGCCGGCAAAGTCGGGCTCGCTCCAGCCGTCGACGATCACCGTGCCGGTGATCGCCGGCAGCGCCGCGACGAGGTTGATCGTCTGCACGCCGGCGCCTGCCAGGTCGAAGGTGATCGTGTCCGTGCCGGCCGTGTTGTTGGCGGCGATGATCGCTTCGCGCAGGCTGATCGCGCCGTCGGCGCCACGGTTGGCGTTGAGCCACTCGGCGGTGTGCGCGGCGTTGCCGCCAGTGATGCCGGAGTCGGCGGCGTCGGAGGTGGTCGTCACCAAGAGCGCGCTCGCCACGTCGCTCACCGTCACGGCGAGGGCCTGGGTGTCGGTGCCGCCGTTGCCGTCGGCCACCTGCACCGTCACGTCGTAGACGTTGTCGGCGTCGGCATCGGCCGGCGCTTCGAAGTCCGGCGCAACGAGGAAGCTCAAAGCGCCGGTTGCGCTGTCGATCGCGAAGCGCGCCGCGTCGGCGCCGCCGGCGATGCTGTAGACGGGCGCGCCGCCATCGACGTCGCTCGAGGTCACGCTGCCGACGGCAGTCAGGTTCTCGGCGACGGTGACGCCGGCCGTGGCGCCGCCGCCGTGGCTCGTGATCAGCGGCGCTTCGTTGGCATTTGTCACCGTGACCGCGATAGCCTGCGTGGCCGTGCCGCCGTTGCCGTCGGCCGCCTGCACGGTCACGTCGTAGACGTTGTTCGCGCCGCTGTCGGTGGGAGACTCGAAGTTCGGTGCGCTGTTGAAGCTGAGCACGCCGCTCGTGGCGTCGATCGTGAACAGCGCGGCATCGGCGCCGCCAGTGATCGTGTAGACCGGCGCGCCGCCATCGACGTCGGTGCTGGTCACGCTCGTCACGGCCGTCTGGTTCTCCGCGGCCGACACCGCCGCGGCGCTGGTGATGACCGGCGCTTCGTTGTCTTTGGTGACCGTCACGGCCATCGCCTATGCGTCGCTCCCGCCGTTGCCGTCCGAGACCTGAACCGTCACGTCGTAGACGTTGTTCGCGCCGGCGTCCACAGGCGCTTCGAAGTTCGGCGCGCTGCTGAATGTCAGCACACCGCTCGCCGCATCGATCGTGAACAGCGCGGCGTCCGCGCCGCCGACGAGCGTGTAGACAGGCGCGCCGCCATCGACATCTGTCGAGGTCACCGTCGTCACTGCTGTCTGGTTCTCGGCAGCCGACACCGCGGCGGCGCTGGTGATGACCGGGGCTTCGTTGACATTGGTCACCGTGATGGCGATCGCCTGCGTGTCGGTGCCGCCGGCGCCGTCGCTGACCTGCACCGTCACGCCGTAGACGTTGTCGGCGCCGGCATCGGCCGGGACCTCGAAGTTCGGCGCGCTGTTGAAGCTGAGCACACCGGTCGAGGCGTCGATCGAGAACAGCGCGGCGTCTGCCCCGCCGCTGATGCTGTAGACGAGGGTCTGCGCCGGCAGGTCGGCGTCGCTGGCCGTGACCGTCGTGACGGCGCTGCTGTTCTCGGCCACATTCACGCTCGCCGTCGCGCCACCGCCGTTGCTGCCGATGACCGGCGCGTTGTCGTTGACCGGCGTCACCGTGACTGCGATGGCCTGCGTGTCGGCAAAGCCGCCGCCGTCGCTGACCATCACGACCACGTCGTAGACATTGTTCGCGCCGGCGTCGGCCGGCAGCTCGTAGTTCGGCGCTGTGGCGAAGCTGAGCACGCCGCTGCTGGCGTTGATCGTGAAGTGCAGCGCGTCGGCGCCGCCGCTGATCGAATAGGTCAGCGTCTGTGCCGGCAAGTCGGCGTCGGTCGCGGTGACGGTGCTCACCGCTGTCGTGTTCTCGGCGACGCTGACCGCCGCGGTGGCGCCGCCGCCATTGCTGCTGATCACTGGCGCGTTGTCGTTGACCGGTGTGACCGTGACCGCGATGGCCTGCGTGTCCGTCTGGCCCGCGCCGTCGCTCGCTTGCACGATCACGTCGTAGACGTTGTTGGCGCCGGCATCGGCAGGCAGTTCGTAGTTTGGCGCGCTCAGGAACAATGCGCCGGTCAATGCGTTGATCGAGAACAGCGCCGCGTCGCCGCCGCCGACGATCGAGTAGGTGATGGTTTGCGCCGGCAGGTCGGCGTCGGTGGCGACGACGGTGGTGACTGTGGTCTGGTTCTCGGCGACGCTGACCGCAGCGCTGGCGCCGCCGCCGTTGCTGGTGATCACCGGCGCGTTGTCGTTGACTGCCGTCACCGTCACGGCGATGGTTTGCGTATCGGTGAGCGCACCGTCGCTGACCTGCACCGTCACGTCATACACGTTGTTGCCGCCGACATCGGTCGGCGCTTCGAAATCGGGTGCCGAGACAAACGTCAGCACGCCCGTCGAACTGTTGATCGCGAACTTGGCCGCATCCGCGCCGCCGCTGATCGAGTAGGTCAGCGTCTGCGCTGGCAGATCGGCGTCGGTCGCCGTCACCGTGGTCACCGCGGTGCCGTTCTCGGCCACGTTGACAGCCGCCGCGGCGGCGCCGCCGTTGCTGGTGATGACCGGCGTGTTGTCGTTGACGGCGGTGACCGTGACCGCGATCGCCTGGCTATCGGTCAGCGTGCCGTCCGACACCTGCACCGTCACGTCATAGACATTGTTCGCGCCGGCGTCGGTGGGCGCTTCGTAGTTCGGAGCCGCGATGAAGGTCAGCGCGCCGGTCGAACTGTTTATGGCGAACTTGGCCGCGTCGGCGCCGCCGCTGATGCTGTAGGCCAGCGTCTGCACCGGCAGGTCGGCGTCGCTGGCGGCGACGGTGGTAACCGCAGTCTGGTTCTCGGCGACGCTGACTGCGGCGCTGGCACCGCCGCCGTTGCTGGTGATGACCGGCGCGTTGTCGTTCGCCGACGTCACCGTGACGGCGATGGCTTGAGTATCGGTGCCGCCGGCGCCGTCGCTGACCTGCACCGTCACGTCGTAAACGTTGTTGCCGCCGCTGTCGGTGGGTGCTTCGTAGTTCGGCGCGGCAACGAAGGTCAGCACGCCGGTGCCGGCGTTGATCGTGAAGCGCGCGGCATCGGCGCCGCCGACGATCGAGTAGACCGCAGCGCCGCCGTCGACGTCGGTGCTGGTCACCGTCGTCACCGCGCTGCTGTTCTCGGCCACGTTGATCGCCGCCGTGGCGCCACCGCCGTCGCTCGTGATCACCGGCGCGTCGTTGACCGCCGTCACCGTGATCGTCGCGCTTTCGGTGGCGACGCTGAACGCGGTGCTGCCACCATTGGACGCGGTGCTGACATTGCTGCCCGCCGTGCCGACCTTGCGGTCCCAGGCGCGGAAGGTGATGCTGGCCGTCGTGCCGTCCACCGCGTTGGGCACGAAGCGAACGCGGTCGGTGCTGCGCAGCAGCAGGGCCGACGCATTGGTGACGGTGCCGATCGTGACCCAACTCGCACCGGCCGTCACCGAGTACTCCCAGCTGCCGTTGCCGTTGGCCAGCGCCGTGATGGCAATGCCTTCGGGGTCGCCGTCGGCATCGGTGATGCGGTCGCCGCCGGCGCTGGCGATCAGACTCGACACCAGGTCGCCGGCGTTGTTCGTCTCGTCCTCGGTGATCGTCGAGAACGTCATCGTCCCCGAGGCGTCGAGCACCGGCGCGGTGTTCGTCTTCTCGTAGGCGCCGGCGTCAGCGCTGCCGTCGCGGGTGACGCCGCGCTGGTCGGTGGCCGGCGGTGTGCCGCCGCCGGCATCGATGGCGATGCTGCCCGAGTTGAGCGCATGCACGTACTGGCCCGACGCCGCATCGAGCGCGAGGGCGGCGAGCGCGGGATCGGTGCCGAGCTGATCCGTCGCCACCGTGCCGGTGAAGCCGGCGTTGTGTTCGATGACGTTGTAGCCCAGGCTGGTGACCGTTCCATGCAGGTCGCGGCCGCCGCTGGCCGAGTTGTTGTCGGCAAAGATCGACGCGCCGATCGTCAGCGTGCCGCCGCGCACGATGGCACCGCCGCCGTTGCCGCCGGTCGCCGTATTGGCAGCGACGGTCGAGAAGCGCACGGTCAGCGCGCCGGCGCTGACGTCGATGCCGCCGCCCTCAGCGCTCGCCGAGTTACTGCTGACGGTGACGTTCTCCACCGTCATCGCGCCGGCGAGTTGATGGATACCGCCGCCGTAGCGCGCGCTGTTACCGAAGATCGACGAGCGCGTCACGGTCGCGGTGCCGAGATTCGAGATGCCGCCGCCGTCCGAGCCCGTGGCGGTGTTGCCATGGACCAGGCTGTCCGTCAGGATCAATGTGCCGACGTTGTGGATGCCGCCGCCGATGCGCGCGCCGCCGCTGATCGTGTTGCCGGTGATGTCCACGCGCGTCAAGGTTGCGACGCCACCGATCTCTTCGACCAGCAAACCACCGCCGTCGTTGTTGATCGAGCCACCGGTCAGCCGCACGTCGGCAAGCGTCAGGTTGCCGCTGCCATCGACTTCCATCACCCGGTCGATGCCGCCGCCGTTGATGATCGTGCTGGCCATGCCGGCGCCGGCGATGGTGATGTTGGTCTGGATGTCGAGATCGCCGGTCGCGCTGCTGTCGTCGCCGGCGCCGGCGATCGTCAGCGTGTAGGTTCCTGCGGCCACGATGATCGTGTCGTTGCCGGCGTTGTTGTTCGACGCGATCACGGCTTCGCGCAGCGAGACGCGGCCGTCGGCGCCGCGCGCCGCGCCCAGGGCGGCGATCGAGGTCGTGGTCCCGTCGACGACGTCGTTGGTGGTGTCGACGACGACGACTCCGGTCGATGTGGCGTTGACGTTGGCAGCGAATTCCGACGTGTTGTTGGTCGCGAGGTTGGTCGCGGTCGCCGTGATGCGGTCGCCGCTGTTGACCCAGACGTTGGCGAGCGTGGTGGCGACGCTCGCATTGCCTGAGCCGTCGGTGGTGACGTTGACGAAGCCGAGATAGCGTTCGCCTTCGCCGTTGGTCGCATCGGCCACCGTCTGCCGGATCGCGTAGTACTCGATGCGGTAGGTCGTGCTCGCGCTGCTGTTGAGCGTGCCGGCGATCGTGGTGCCCGCGCTGTTCGCGTTCGCGCTCGTCAGCAGCGGGAAGTTTTGCAGGCTGTTGGCGCCGCCGTCGCCGTCGCCGAGGTCGTTGGCGGTGACGCCCGAGGTGCCCAGGTCGATGCCGAGGTTGGCATTGGCGAAGAGCGTGTTGCCCAGCACCTGGTGGCCGCTGCCGGCGACGATGCTGACGCCGTCGCCGGCGTTGTAGGCGATCAGGTTGCCCGCGCCCGCGGCCGTGCCGCCGACCATCGTGTTGGCGGCCGACCCTTGGATCTGGATGCCGTCGCCCAAGCGGTTGCCGCGGTTCAAGGTGCCACCGGCGTCGGTGCCGATGTAGTTGCCCTGAATGACGTTGTTCGAGCTGTTGACCTCGAAGCCTTCCCAGTTCTTCGAGATCACGTTGCGCGCCGCCGCCGTGGTGCCGCCGATCGTGTTGCCGCTGCCCGAGATGATCGCGATGCCGACGTCGTTGTTGCCGCCGCCGGTGGCGCCGTCTGGGTCGACGCCGATGTAGTTGCCCTGGATCAGGTGGCCGGTGACGCCGCTGCCGACGATGTTGATGCCTTCGTCGCCGCTGTTGGTGATGACGTTGCGGTCGTTGGCGCCGGTGCCGCCGATGACGGCGAAGGCGCCGGCGATTTCGATGCCGTCGTCGCCGTTGCCGTCGCCGGTCGTGCCGGTGCCGGCGGTGCCGATCCAGTTGCCGGCGATGGTGATGTTGTCGGCGCCGGACTGGATCACGATACCGTCGCGGCTGTAGTCGTAGATGATCAGCCCGCGCACGATGCTGCCGTCGCTGGTGCTGGAGAACGTCAGCCCGTCGACGCCGGCTCCGGCGTTGTCGCCGCGCAGGTCGATCAACGGCGTGCCGGCAAATCCCGGCTGGCTCCGGCCGTCGATGGTCACCGTGTCGGTGATCGTCGGCAGCGACGAGGTCGGACGGATCCGTTCAGACCCACCGCCGTTGATGTTGAAAGTGATCACATCGGCGCCGGCATTGGCGTTGGCGTTGATGATCGCCTGGCGCAGCGAGCCCGCGCCCGAATCGTTGGTGTTGGTGACGGTGAACGTGGCCAACACGCCGCCCCAGTTCGCGCCGGCCAGCGTGTTGCTCGGCAGCACGCTGCCGCTGGCGAACTCGAGCGTCCAGTCGGCGCCGCGTACCGAAGAGCCGGTGTCGTTGGTGCTCGCCGCCACATCGGCGCCGGTGGAGGCCGCGAATTGCTGGACGAAGGCCTCGCCGACTGCGCCGTCGGCGACGTTGCAGCCCCAGAGCAGCAGGTCGGCGTCGGCATTGAGCGCAGCCTGCCAGGTGTCGAAGCCGTCGTGCGCGCGCAGGCCGTCGCTGTTGACCAGGCCGTTGCCCAGCCACAAGCGGCCGGCCTCGCCATGCGAGACGATGTGGACGGCGTCGATGCCCTGCTCGTTGGCCAGCACCTCGCTGATCTGCTGCAGGCCATTCGCATCGGCACGCAGTTGCACGACTTCGATGTCGGCACTGTCGCTGCGTTGGCTAAGGATGCCATCGATCAGCTTTTGCGTGTCGGGCACCGCGGCATCGACGAAGACGATCTCGCGCCGACGTTCTTGCTGTGCCGGCGCGGCCACGGCCTGCGCGCCGGCGTCGGTGCTGACCGGCGCGACGATTGCGGTCGCACCCGGGTCGGCGCCCGCCCACAACAGCGGGTTCGCGTCGGCTGAATAGAGGATGCGCGGCTCCAGTTCCTCGACCACTGGCTTGCGCATGGCAATGCCGCGTTCACCGAAAAACGCGAGGAGTTCGTGCAGCCAGCGCAGCAGCATCGTTGTGCCCTTCGTCAGTTGCGGGCGAGCACCGGCGTAACGCCCTGCGGCAGCGCTGCGGCGGCCGCGGCCGGCGCCGCCGGCGCCGAACCCGGCAGCTTCAGTCCGAGATCGACCTTGCAGCGCAGCCCGGCCGGCAGCATGCCGCCGGGGTTCGGCAACTCCAGGCGCACGCGAAACGTGTTGGTGGCCGCGTCGATCACGCGGTCCACCGTCTTCACCACCGCGATGTGCTCCTTCTTGTTCAGCAGCTCGGGCATGACGCTGCCCTTCATGCCTGGCTCGACCTGGCCGAAGGCAACCGCCGGCACCAGCACATCGACGCGCAACGGATCGATCGCAGCGATGCGCAGGATCGGCTTCTGATCGACGAACTCGCCGGGCGACATGAAGCGCTCGACGACGACGCCGGCAATCGGCGCGCTGATGGCGCGCTGGGCAAGCTGCGCCGCAGCGAGCTCGACCTCGCGCTGCGACAGCTTGCGCCGCTCGCTGGCCTGGTCGGTGCGGCCACCGGCCACCTGCGCTTCGGCGCGCTGCTTGTCGAGGTAGGTCTGCGAAACGAAGTTCTGTTCGTGCAGTTCCCTGGCGCGTTGCAGCTCGCGCTGCGCCAGATCGGCCGAGCCAGTGGCGACCGTCATCTCGCCCTGCTGCAACGCACGCTCGCGGGCCACGGCGAGTGCCGCACGCTCGACGCCGGCCTGCAGTTGCACCAGCGGCTGGCCGGCTTTCACCAAGTCGCCGCGATCGACCAGGATCTTCTCGATCACGCCCGGCGCCGCGCTGCCGATCTGCACGATCTGGTGCGGCTGGATCATGCAGTCGAGTCCGCGCGCGGCAGGGCTGGTCTGGGCCAGCGCGGTGCAGGAACACAGCGCGGCGGCCAACAAAGTCAGGGTCGTTTTCATGAAGAAATTCCGGCGAGGGATCGAGACGGTTGGGGCTTCAAATGCTTCATTCACTGCCTCCGAAGAAGGCGTAGAGGCCGGCGGACTGCTCGTCGCTGCGGCGCAGGTGTTGGCGCAGCGCGCGCTCGCGCCACTCGGCGCGGCGCTGCGCGGCAGCGGCGAGCGTGCGCGCCAGCAACCTCGGCACGACGCCGCGTCGAGCGCAGCGCTGCGCCATCTGGCGCCACAGCGCCGGCATCTGCTCGGCGAACAACGTGTCGTCGAGAGAGAGGAGGCGCTCCGCCGACCCCGGGTCACCGTGACGCGCAGCGCGGCCGATGAGTTGACGATCGATGCGGCGCGAGCGGTTGCGCATCGTCGCCACGACATGTAGGCCGCCAGCGGCGCGCGCCGCAGCGTCGAGTTCGATGTCGGTGCCGCGTCCGGCGATGTTGGTGGCCACGGTGACGACGCCGGTGCAACCGGCGCGCGCGATGCACTCGGCTTCGTGTCCATCCTGCGTGGCGTTGAGCAGTTGGCTGTCGATGCCGGCGGCACGCAGGCTGGCCGACAGTCGCACCGAGGCGGCCACGCTGTTGGTGCCGACGAGCACCGGCCGGCCGAGCGCCACGAAACGCGCGACGCGTTCGACGAGCGCGCGGTCGCGCGACGGCGCGTCGGCGAAGAGTTTTTCACCGAGCCATTGCCGCCGGTCCGGCTTGGCCAGCGGCACGCGCTGCACCGCGCCGTCGTAGAGCACGCGCAACTCGCGCTGCGCCTCGGCCAACGTGCCGCTCATGCCGCCGATGCGCAGGTAGCGCGGAAACAACCGTTGATAAGTGATCTGCGCCGAAACGCGTGTCGCCGGGCTCGGCGCCAGGCCTTCCTTCAGCTCCACCATCACTTGCAGCGGGCCGGTCCACTGTCGGCCGTCGGCGATGCGGCCGGTGACTTCGTCGATCAGCTCCAGCTTGTCACCCTGCACCGTGTAGTCGCGGTCGCGCTGCAGTGCGTGGCGCGCCGACAGCGCCGCCGTCACCAGCTCATGCGCGCGCCGCGCCGGGCGCAGCAGGCCTTTGTCGCCCTGCAACGCCTGCACCGCCGCGGTGACGGCGGCGCGGCCGTCATCGTTCAACTCGGCGCGGCGTTGGCCGGCGTCGATCGCATAGTCGCGCCCGCGCCGCAGCGTGCGCGCCATCTCCATCGCGCGCTCGAAGGCAGTCGTCTGCATTTCGTCGGCCGCCGAGGCCAGGATCAGCGGCACGGTGGCTTCGTCGAGCAGGATGCTGTCTGCCTCGTCGATCAGCGCCAGGCACAGCCCGGGCAGCACCGGCGTCGGGCCTTGCAGCGCGAACTGCGTGCTCGGCGCGGCGTCCGGCGCGGCGATGACGTCGAGGCTGGCGGCGCGCGTGCTGGTTTGGAACATTGCGCCGAGCGCGCCGAAGTCGGTGCTGTCGTGGCCGGGCTGGCCTTGCGAGATCGCCAGCGCTCGCAGCAGTCGCGGGTCGCGCACGCCGGACAGCAGCAGGTGGTCGCGCAGGTAGTCAAAGGCCAATTCGCGCGCTGTCAAATAGACGATGTCGCTGCGGTAGGCGGCTTCGCGTTCGGCGCGCGCCATCGACGGCAACACGCAGGCGCAGGACAGGCCGAGCGCTTCGTACAGCGGCCGCAGTTTTTCGCGGTCGCGTTGCACCAAGTAGTCGTTGGCGGTGAGCAGGTGCACCGGCACGCCGGCCAGCGCTGCGGCCGCGGCGCCGAGGCCGGCGGCCAGCGTCTTGCCTTCGCCGGTGGCCATCTCGGCAAAGCGGCCCTCGAGCATCAGCCAGGCGGCGAGCAACTGAGTTGGGTACGGCGTCAGGCCGAGGCGGCGCTGCGCGAATTCGGCGACGACGGCCAGCGCGTAGCCGGCGGCATCGCCGCGCAGCCCCGAGCGCCGCAGTTGGGCGCGCAACTTGGGCAGCAGCGCGTGCAGCTTCACGTCGTCGAGGTGCATCAGACGCCGCCGCGCGGCGGCAATCGCTTGCTCGACGCGTGCCGGCAACTGCGCTTTTGCGCAGGGATGCAACGTCGCCCGCAACCAGCGCGCCGCATCACGCAGTGCCGGCCATGCCGTGTCGGCTTCGCGCTGCGGGTAAGCCGCGAAGGCGAGGTCGCGCGTCGGCAAAACACTTGCTGCGCTCATCGCTTGAAATGCCTCAGGAACGAGCGCCGAAGAAACAACGTCGTCATCTCGGCCAGCGTCGCGTCGCCGTGGCGAAAACTCACCCAGGCACGCGCGCCGACATGCGCCGTGATGCCTTCGGGCAAGCGCAGCTCGACTTCGAAGCGAGGCTGCATCGCCTGCTTGCCGTCGCGGTCGTTCGGGTCCTGCGCGATCGGCCCGCCGGCACGCTCGCCGAGCGCCGGCGTGATGAGTGCGGTCGAAGCCCGCGGCACGCTGCGCAGCCACTGCGCGGCCACCGTGTCGCCGCCTGCATGCGCCAGCGCAACGTCGATCTGCCCCGGCGGGGCGTGCATGAGGGTGCGCACCAGCGCGATGTCTTCGTTGGCGACCAGCGCGCGCACCAGCGGCGCACCGGGCGGCAGCACATGGGCGGCGATCTGGCCCTGTTGCAGGTGCTGGCCGACGACGACGCGCCGCGTGTCGAGCGCCACCGTGCCGCTGGCGGCAGCACGCACGTCGAGCCCGCCGACGCGCTCGGCCAGGCGGTCGCGCTGGGCCGCCAGCGCTGTCATGCGGTCGGCCGCCAAGCCCGCGCGTAGCGCGTCGGCATCGACGGCCGCGAAGTGTTCGATGCTCTGCTGCTGCAACTCGGCCTGCACACGCTGCAACTCCTGCCGCAGCGGCTCGTTGGACAGGCGCAGCAGCGCCGTGCCGGCTTGCACCGGCTGGCCGTCGCGCACCAGCACCTGTTCGATGAAGCCGTCGGCCAACGGCCGCACCAGCGCTTCGTCCGGCAACCAGACGACGGCCGGCGCCAGCGTGCGGTGCGGCAGCGGCACGGCGAAGGCCAGCAGCGCGCAGGTTGTCAGCGCCGTGGTGCCGAGCGTCATGGCCCGTGCGCGTCGGCCATGCACCTCGCCCGACGCCAGCAGCCAGCGCAATGCGGCGAGCAGCGGGCCGGCCAGCATCCACCACGCGGACAGCGCCAGCAGCGCGAAAGCGATCCAGGCGTTCCACTCGGCCAGTGCCAGCGCCAGGCCGAGCGTCAACAGCCCGCGGTAAAGCCACGACACCGGCGCGTAGGCGACGAGCCAGGCGCGTTCTGCGCCGCGCACATTCTCGGCGGCGTCGGTGCTGCGGCCCAGCGCGATGCGTTTGGCCGCGGCCTGCCACAGGCGCTGGCTGCGCTGCGCCAGGTTCGGCAGCTCGAGCAGATCGCACAGCACGTGATAGCCGTCGAAGCGCAGCAGCGGGTTGCCGTTGACGAGCACGGTGGACAGGCCGCCGATGACGACCACCGCCAGCGCCGCATCGCGCACAAGCCCCGGTTCGAGCAGCAGCCACAGCGCCAGCGCCGCGCTGGCCAGCAGCACCTCGACGACGATGCCGGCAGCGCCGACGACGGCGCGCTGGCGCTTGTCGTCGAAGGCGATCGACGCCGACGCGTCGACGTAAGGCACGGGCGTGAGCAGCAGCAGCGTCACGCCCATCTCGTGGACTTCGCCGCCGTAGGCCTTGACGGCAAAGGCATGGGCGAGTTCGTGCAGCGCCTTGACGAACGGGTAGGCGAGCCACAACAGGATCAGCATGCGGCCGTGGTTGAGTTGCGTCGCCGTGGCCCGCGACACCTCGCCAATGTTCGTCAGCAGCAGCAGCGCGCCGAGCAACAGCAGCACGAGGAAGAAGCAGCGCACGGCGGCGCCGAAGCACCAGGCCAGGCGATGCACCTGCGCGTCGAGAAAACGATCCGGATCCCACAGCGGCAGCTTGAAGGCCAGCGGGTTGAGCGCGGCGCGTCGGCGCTGCGCGTTGCGTTTGCCCTGCGCCTTCATCACGCCGCCGGCATCGGGTGCCACGTCGCCGCCGAGCAGGTTGGCGCCGAAGGCCTGCGCAAAGACGTCGATCGCCTGGGCCTGCGTCGGCGCGTCGTCGCCCTCGGCGTCGACACGCTGCGCCCACAGCTCGTCGATCGTCAACCGCCCGTCGCAGCCGGCGATCAGCGCGTAGGCCAGGCCGTTGAAGCGGTGATGCCGGCCCGAGACCGGATCGGTCAGCACGTACCAGATCTGCCCGCGCACCTGCTGCCGCGACACGCGCACGCCGCTGCGCAGGCGCGGCTTCAGGTAAGCGACGCGGTACCAGTGCGGTGAAAGCAGTGCAGCATTGCTCATTGCCGCTCAACCGAACAATTGCCAGGACATTCGCCGCCATGCCTGCTGCGCGCGCAGGAACCAGATCGCGCCGAGCGTGCTTTGCCCGACTTCGATGCGGGCCACGCCGCGCATGCCCGGCCGCAACACGGCACCGGCGTGCTGCGGCGTGCCTTCGACTTCGAAGACGTTGCGGCCGTCGGCTTGCGTGGCCACCGGCGCGATGCGCGTCACGGCAAACGTCAGCGGCTCGGCGCCGGCCACGGCCGCGAACAGCACCTGGGCGCTCTGCCCGGCGCGCAGCGGCGCGATAGCCTGCTCTTCGACCTCGGCGACGACACGCCAACTGCTGTCGGCGGCAATCGTCATCAGTTCCTGACCGCGCTTGACCGGCATGCCGATGGCTTGCGTGAAATCGCCGCTCAGCACCACGCCGTCGATCGGTGCGCGCAACGTCGAGCGCTCCAGTTGCTTCACGGCCAGTTCGTGCTGGCTCAGCGCCTGTTCGAGCTTGGCGCGCGCGATCATGATCGGCGCGGCCTCGTCCTTGGACAGCGCCTCGCGGTACTGTTTGTCGAGCTGCGCCATCTCGGCGGCCCACTTGTCGCGTTCGAGCGCGAGTTCGCGCGTGTCCAGGCTCATCAGCACCTGGCCGGCCTTGACCGTTTCACCGGGCCGCACCTGCACCGTGCCGACAAAACCGTCGACCGGCGCGGCAATGAGTTGCTGCACCGCGCCTTCGACCCGCGCCGGTGCGACGACGCGGTGCGTGCTCGGCACGAGTGCCAGCGCGGCCACGCCGACCACGGTGGCACCGATCGCTGCGCGCACCACGGAAAAACGCGCGCCGCCGAACGGCCGCTTCGCCGACGGCCGCAGCGCCTGCGCGACACGGTGGCCGACGCGGCCGTCGGCGCGTTGCTTCAGCGCCAGCAACGGGCCGGCGAACATCGCCGCGTCCTTGGCCGCTTCGAGGGCGGCCGTGTCGAAGCCGCCGCGGCGCTCGAACAGCAGCGCCCCCAGCAGTTCATGGCGCGTCGCCACCGGCACGGTGTAGATCGCGGCGTGGCCGTTGCCCTGCGATAGCTCCTGGTGCGCCAGCGTGACCGCCGGCGACGCGCCGCCCGGCAGCGGGTGCACGATGGCCAGGCGCTGGTCGAGGGCCTCGGCCATCGCCGCGGCGATGCGGCCGACGGCGTTGTGGCGCTCGCGCACATCGGCGGCGCCGGAGATGGCGGTGATGCGCAGCCGCCCGCCGATGTACAGGCCCAGGCTGACGCGCTCGCACGGCAGCGTCTGCGCCAACTGGTTGACGACCGCTGCGGCGGCCGCATCGAAGCCCGGCTGCGCCAGCGCGTGGGCCTGCACGGCGAGCACGGCGGCGCTGCGCGAGGGCCGCACCGCACGCGCCGGCGAGTGCGCGGCCGACGGCTCAGCGCTCTTGCGCGGCGTGGTCACGGAGGGCGTTGTTGCAGTCACGGGTTGGTCTTCGTTGAAACAGCCTCGGGCACGCGGACGAACCCCGATTTGGCGTCTTGCCATTGGAGATCGGCCTCGCCGAAGGCAATCGCTGGAACAACCGATCGCCCGCTCTGCTGATGGTGGCATCGGCGTGCGCGCGCCGACGCGCGACAAGTCGGCGGTGCGAACTAGTGCACAGCAGTACGCACGAAACACGCGATGTCACGCGCGATGCGGGGATCGACGGCGGCGTGGCGGCGCCGCCGGGGGTGCAGCGTCGTCAGGCTGCCAGCGCAGCGCCGCGGACCAGGGCCGACAGCTTGGCTTCGGCAACGCTGCGCGCCATCGGCGCCATGCCGCAGTTGGTGCAGGCGATGAGTTTGTCGCGGGCGACGAACTGCAGCGCGCGGCCGATCGTCTGGGCAACTTCATCCGCCGTTTCGACCGCGTCGCTGGCGACGTCGATGACGCCGACCATGACGTCCTTGCCTTCTAGCAGGCCGATCAGATCGAGCGGCACCTGCGAGTGCATGCACTCGAGGCTGACCTGATCGATGCGGCTCTTGGCCAGCGCCGGAAACACCTGCTCGTACTGGCGCCACTCGCCGCCCAGCGTGTCTTTCCATTTGCGGTTGGCGTCGATGCCGTAGCCGTAGCAGATGTGCACTGCGGTCTTGCACGTCAGACCTTGCGCAGCGCGTTCCAACGCAGCCACGCCCCAATCGGCTGCTTCGGCCATGTAGACGTTGAAGGCCGGTTCGTCGAACTGCACGATGTCGATGCCGTCGGCTTCGAGCGCCCGCGCCTCCTGGTTGAGCAGCTCGGCAAAGGCAAACGCGAGCTTCACGCGGTCGCCGTAGTGGCGATCGGCCACGGTATCGACGATCGTCATCGGCCCCGGAAGCGTGAACTTGGTCTGGCGCTGCGTGTGCGCACGCAGGATGCGCGCTTCGCTCTGATGCACGCGGCCCTCGAGCGACAGCGGCGCCACCACCTGCGGCACCATCGCCTTGTAACGGTCGCGGCGAATGCCGATCTCGACCTTGTGTTCGAAGTCGATGCCGCCGACACGCTCGACGAATCCGTGCACGAAGTGCTGCCGCGACTGCTCGCCGTCGCCGATGGTCGACAGGCCCGCGTCTTCCTGCGCCTTGATCCACAGCAGCGTGGCGTCGCGCTTGGCATCGTCGAGCGCCGCGCCGCTGGCGCGCCACTGCGGCCACAGTTTGTCGGGCTCGGCCAGCCAGGCGGGTTTGGGCAGGCTGCCGGCGATGGCGGTGCGCAACATGGGCCGTCTCCTTTATCGATGGCCGCGAGCATAAGGCCGCACTTGCGCGGCGCGATGGGCTGCGCCGGCCTGCCGCTGCAGCGCGGGCCGCGCATAGACTCGGCGCTTGTTCACGCTCGCCTGCTCGGCTGGCCCATGACGCCACAAGCTGACCCCGAGAACGACTTGCGGCGCGCCCAGGCCGAGATCGAACGCCTGCGTGCCGAGAACGCGCGGCTGGCCGGGTTGCTGCATGCGTCAGGGCGCGGCGAGGGTCAAGACCCGTGGCAGCAGGCGCAGCTGCAGTTGGCGCTGGCGCTGGCGGGCATCGGCCTGTGGCGGCACGATCTGCACAGCGGCCTGATGCACCACGACGAACGCGCGCAGGCCATGGTCGGCCACAGCGGCGGCGCGCGCGGGATGCCGCTGGACGCGGCGCGTGCCACCATCCACCCCGAAGACTTGGCCGACGTGCAGGCCGCCTTCGAGAACACGCTGGCCAGCGGCGGACCCGTCGATACGCAGACACGCTACCGCCACGCCGACGGGCGCTGGCGAACGCTGCTGACGCGGCGCCTGTTGATGCGCGATGCGCAGGGGCAGCCGGCGATGATCCTCGGCGTTGCGCTGGACGTGACCGAGCAGCAGCAGCGCACGACCGAAGCGCTTGAACTGGCGCGCCGGCTCCAAACCGCAGCCGACGCCGCGCATGTCGGCCTGTGGTCGAGCTCGCTCGACGGCCGCCAGGCGCAGTGGAACCAGCGCATGTTCATGCTGTTGGCGCGCGACCCGGCGCTGGGGCCGTCGAGCCTGAGCCAGGCGTTGCGCGAATGCGCGCTGCCCGCCGAGCGCGACCGCGTCGCGGCGGCGCTGCTGGCGTGGATGAATGGCCCCGACGGCGTGCGCCTGGAGCTGGCGCTGCGCTTGCAACGCGGCGACGGCGCCGTGCGCTGGATGCAGCTGCGCGGCCAGCGCGAGCGCGATGCCGACGGCATTCCGCGCGCCTTCGGCGTCATGCAGGACGTGACCGGCGAGCGCGAGGCCAGCGAGCGCTTGCGCATCGCCAACGAGCGCACGGCGCTGGCGCTGTCGGCCGTGCACATGGGCACCTGGGCACACGACGTGGCCAGCGGGCGCGACGATTGGGACGACCAGATGTTCCTCTTGCGCGGTCTGACACCCGGCACGCCCGTCCCGAATCGCGAGCAGCGCATGGCCTTGGTGCTGCCCGAAGACCGGCCGGCAGCCGACACGCAGGCGATGCCGTTCACCAGCAGCGCCAACCCGCTGGCCTACGAGTTCCGCATCCGCCGCGTCGGCGACGGCATGGTGCGCACGGTGGCCTCACGCTCGATCGCGCTGACCGACGCTCAAGGCCGCGTGACGCGCCGCATCGGCATCAACTGGGACGTGACCGACGTGCGCCAGGCCGAGCGCTTGCAGCGCGAGCGCGAGCTGGCGCTGCGCGACAGCCGCAACAAGTCGGCGCTGTTCGCCCGCATCAGCCACGAACTGCGCACGCCGCTCAACGCCGTGCTCGGCTTCACGCAACTGATGCAATCGGAGAACGAGCAGGCCACGGCCGCCGAGCGGGCGCAGCGGCTTGCGCAGATCCAGACCGCCGGCAAGCAACTGCTGCGGCTGGTCGACAACGTGCTCGACCTCGGCGAGCAGGCGCAAGCGCAGCGCGACGAAGCGCCCGCGCGGCTGTCGCTGGCCGAGGCGGTGGCCACCGCCACGGCGGCGCTGACGCAAGCCGCGCTGCCGCGCCACGTGCGTTTCGAGTGCAGCGATCTGTCGCCGCGCATCGTCGCCGACGAGCGGCGCCTGTTACAGGTGCTGACGCAGTTGCTCGGCAATGCCGTCAAGTTCAGCCGGCCGCACGGCGTCGTGCGGCTCGGCTCGCGCGTGGTGGGGCGCGACGCGGTGCTGACGATCGCTGACAGCGGGCCGGGCATCGATGCCGATCGCGCACGCCGCCTGTTCGAGCCCTTTGCCGGCCCCGAGGGCTCGGCCAGCGCCCAGGCGCACAACATCGGCTTGGGTAGCGAGATCGGGTTTGGCATCGGCCTGGCGATCGGCCAGACGTTGGCGCAGCGCATGGGCGGGCGCATCGAGCTGGCGAGCACGGGGCCGCAGGGCAGCGTGTTCGAACTGTGGCTGCCGCGCGCCGATGCGCCGCCCGCGGCGGCGGCCGCAGCGGCCGGCCGTGCGCCGTCGCTGCTCTACATCGAAGACAACGCCGTCAACATGTTGATCGTGCGCGAGCTGCTGGCCAAACGGCCGCGCGTGCTCTTCCACGGCGCCGTCGATGGCGCGAGCGGCGTGCGCATGGCGCGCGAGCAGCAACCGGCGCTGGTGCTGATCGACATGCAACTGCCGGATTTCGACGGCACCGAAGTCCTGCGCCGCATTCGCGCCGATCCGCTGACGGCGTCGATCCGGTGCATCGCGCTGTCGGCCAATGCGATGCCCGACGATGTGCGCAGCGCGCGCGCAGCCGGCTTCGACGACTACTGGACCAAGCCGATCGACCTGGCGTCGTTCCTGGGCGTCATCGACCAGTTGTTGCCGAGCGCTTGAGGCTCAGGCTTTGACCGGCGTCAGCGGCGCGCCGCCGTTCAGAACGGCGATCAGGTTGTCGGCGGCCAGCATCGCCATCTTCAGCCGCGTGGCCGCGGTGGCGCTGGCGATGTGCGGCGTCAGCACGACGTTGGGCGCCTGCAGCAGCGCCGGATGCACTTTGGGCTCGCCCTCGAAGACATCGAGCGCCGCCGCGGCGATGCGTCGCTCGGCCAGGGCCTGCGCCAACGCCGCGTCGTCGACCACGCCGCCGCGGGCGATGTTGGTCAGCGTGGCGGTCGGCTTCATCAGCGCCAGCTCGGCCGCGCCGATGGCGTGGTGGCTGGCCTTCGAGTACGGCACGACGACGACGAGGTGATCGCACTCGCGCAGCAGCGTCGCCTTGTCGACCCAGCGTGCGCCGAGCGGCGCTTCGAGCTCGGACGCGAGGCGCGAGCGGTTGTGATAGATCACCTTCATGCCGAAGCCCGCCGCGCCGCGGCGCGCGATCGCCTGGCCGATGCGGCCCATGCCGAGGATGCCGAGCGTGCTGCCGTGCACCTCGGCGCCGCAGAAAAAGTCGTGCGACCAGCGCTGCCAGCGGCCGGCGCGCAGGAAATGTTCGCTCTCGGTGATGCGGCGCGCGGCGGCCATCATCAGCGCGAAGCCGAAGTCCGCGGTGGTCTCGGTCAGCACGTCGGGCGCGTTGGTGACGGTGATGCCGCGCGCGGCACAGGCGGCGACGTCGATGTTGTTGTAGCCGACGGCCATCGAGCAGACCGCGCGCAGCTCGGGACAGGCCGCAACCAGCGTCGCGTCGATCGGCTCGGTGGCGGCGACGAAAACACCGTCGTGGCCCTGCAGGTGTGCGATCAACTCGTCGCGCGGCCAGTCGACGGGCGCGTCGTTGGTGCTGACGTCGAACTGCTGGCGCAGGTGTTCAGCAACCTCAGGAAAGATCTGGCGCGCGATCAGGACTTTCGGCCGCTTCATTTCTGTACCCCCACCGCCGGTACCTCAGTTGCCGCCTTGCGCAACGGTTCCGGGTGCCAACCCCAGAGGGCAAGCAGGATGAAGAAGCCGAGCACGTAGCCCACCGCCACATGCCAGCCGTGGCGCAGCCATTGGCCGACCGAGCGCGCTTCAGGAAAGAAGTTCGACAACGCGACGCCGGCCGACGAGCCGAACCAGATCATCGAGCCGCCGAAGCCGACGGCGTAGGCCAGGAAGCCCCAGTCATAGCCGCCCTGCTTCAGCGCCAGCGCGGTCAGCGGGATGTTGTCGAACACTGCCGAGATGAAGCCCAGGCCGAACGTCGTTGCCCACGACGCCAGCGGCAGCCGCTCGACCGGCATCATCGACGCGCTGAGCACGAGCGAAAGCAGGAAGACGCTGCCCTTGACCGCAGCAGGGACCAGCGTCCAGTCGGGCTGTCGCCAGGCCGAGGTGGCGATGATGGCCAGCACGACGGCTGCGCCGATCACCGGCACATGGTCGAGCACCTGCGGCTGGCGCAGGTTGAAGTAGACGTTGGCGCCGATGGCCGAGACCAGGATCACGGCAACGATCACCAGGCGGGCGCCATCGATGCGAACGCCGGTGCGCGCATCCCGCACGATCGGCTGATATGCATGTTGCTGGCGCGCAGCGAAGAAGCCGAAAAACAGCAGCGCCGGCACGGCGGCGATGTAGGCCTCGAGGACCTGTAGCGGCGAGCCGCCGGCGATCCAGATCATCGTCGTCGTCGTGTCGCCGACCACGCTGCCGGCGCCGCCGGCATTCGACGCGCCGACGATGGCCGCGAGGTAGCCGATGTGCACGCGCTTCTTGAACACCGAGCCGGCGACGGTGCCGCCGATCATCGCCGCGGCGATGTTGTCGAGAAAGCTCGACAACACGAAGACCAGCACCAGCAGCACGAACGCGCCCTTCCAGTCGTCGGGCAGAAACTTCGGCAGCAGCGCCGGCACATGGCTTTGCTCGAAGTGATTCGACAGCAATGCAAAGCCGACCAGCAGCGCAAACAGATTGGCCACGATCACCCACTCGTGTCCGAGGTGCGCCACGAGCCCCGGCACACCGGCGCCGGTGGCGAAAGGCGAGAACACCAGCTTGTAGATCGTGATGACGACCAGGCCCGTGACCGCGATCTTCAGCACATGCTTGTGAAATAGCGCCACGCCGGCCAGCGTGCAGCCGAAGAGGATGAAGTCGATCGGGATGCCGGCGACGGATGGCAATGCGGCTGCGTTCAAGCGCTGTCTCCTCGGGTGTTCTTGTATGGCGGCGATTCTAGGCAGGCGCTCCGTTCTGCGATGCCGATCCATCGCCATTGCCGCGGCTCGGTCACACCGCCCAACGTCAGGCCGCCGAAGGTACTGCGATGCAAGGCTTCGACGCGGTTGCCGACCGCCGCCACCATGCGCTTGACCTGGTGGTACTTGCCTTCGGTGAGCGTCAGGCGAAGCTGTGTCGGTGCGGTCAACTCGGCGGCGGCGGCGCGCACCGGCATCGGGTCGTCGTCGAACACGACGCCGCGCAGCAGTTGCGCCACCTGCTTGGGCTGCATCGCGTGCTTGCACGTCACCTCGTAGACCTTCGGCACATGGTGCTTGGGCGACGTGAGGCGGTGGATCAACGTACCGTCATCGGTGAGCAGCAAGAGGCCCGTCGTGTCTTCGTCGAGCCGGCCGATCGTCTGCACAGAGCGCATGCGCAGCGGCGGCGGCAGCAGCGACAGCACGCTCGGATGATGACGCGGCTTTTGCGAGCACTCGTAGCCGGCGGGCTTGTGCAGCAGGATCAGCGCGCTGGCATGGTACTGCCAGGGCTGGCCATCGACTTCGAAAGCGAGGCCGTCGACGGCCTCGACTTCATCGTCTTCATCGACG
>JANNJX010000366.1:0-2732 GCA_031396005.1 Burkholderiales bacterium | reverse complement strand
CGATGACCACCTTGCGCACCGGCACGCCGAGGATGTCTTCGTTCAACGGCTCGTAGGGCAGGCGCTCGAACTCGCGCTCCATCGTTTCCTTGCGCACCAGGTGCACCAGCAACTGCACGCGCATCTTCCGCCGCACGGCGGTCTCGCCGAAGATGGCCTTGATGTCGAGCAAACCAATGCCGCGTACTTCGAGCAGGTTGGCCAAGAGCGGCGGGCAGCGGCCTTCGAGCGCGGTCTGCGAGGTGCGGTAGATGTCTACCGCGTCGTCGGCCACCAGGCCGTGGCCGCGCGAGATCAGCTCCAGGCCCAACTCGCTCTTGCCCAGGCCCGATTCACCGGTCAGCAGCACGCCAAGACCCAGGATGTCCATGAAGACGCCGTGGCGCGTGGTCCGTTCGGCGAAGCGCTGGCCGAGGTAGGCGCGCAGCACGTCGATCACCTGCCCGGCCGATTCGGCGGTGACGAAGAGCGGAATCTCGGCGCGATCGCACATCGCCACCAGCCGGTCGGGCGGCACCTGGCCGTCGGCGACGATCAACAACGGCGGCTCCAAGGTGACGATGCGCGAGATACGGCTGTCGATCACCTCCGGCTCGGCCTGACTGAGATACGCCACCTCGCGCCGGCCGACGATCTGCACGCGGTACGGGTGGATGTAGTTGAGGTAGCCGATCAGGTCGGCGGCAGAGCGCGCATCGCGGATCGCAGCTTCGTCGAAGCGCCGCTCCGGGTGGCCATGCCCGGCCACCCACTCCCAGCGCAAGGCCGCGCGGTGTTGTTCAAACAGCGCCTCGGCGCTGATGGAGGTGGGCTTCAAAAAGAGAAGCCCGTGCTCAGGCCAGCGCCGGGCTGCTCCCAAGCGTCGGCCAGAGCCTCACCTCGGGGGAGTGCTCGCGCAGCGAGCGAGGGGTCGTCATGCTACGGATTTGAGCGGTTCCCAGTCGGAAATCAGCTTGTGCAGCGTGGCCGCATCCGGCGCCGTCTTCAGCCGCTCGCGAAGCTCGCGATCGGACAGCATCTCGGCGATCTCGGACAGGATTTCGAGGTGGCGCTGCGTTGCTGCTTCAGGCACCAGCAGGAAGATCAGCAGCGACACCGGCGCATCGTCCGGCGCGTCGAAGGCGATCGGCTGTTGCGCCCGCAGCACGGCGGCCAGCGGGTTCTTCAGGCCCTTGATGCGGCCATGCGGAATCGCCACGCCGTGGCCGAGACCCGTCGAGCCCAAGCGCTCGCGTGCGAAAAGGTTGTCGGTGACGGTGGCCCGGGCAATTGAATGCTGGTTCTCGAACAGCACACCAGCATGTTCGAAGGCGCGCTTCTTGCTCGTGGCATCCACGTCGAGCAACACATTTTCACCGGGAAGAATGGCAGCGAGTCGGTTCATACGGCGAGTTGTCCTTTCCGCTCCATCAACGCGCATTCGATTTCTGCGCTGACGATCCGGAAACGTATCGATACGAGAACGATGATTATGAGAGCGTGCCCTTGACCCTCATAGAGGCCTTGCCCTCTTCGAGGGGTGGCTGTTGCTCTTTTGCTGCGGTGCAGTAACAACAGCTTCGGTGGGGCACGAAAAAGCGGCCCGTCGGCCGCTTCGAAGTTGTTGCAAACTTTCTCCCCGCAATCGTCAGGCGCTGGCCTCCAGCCGCTTCGCGGTGGCGTGCTGGTGGTCCTGCAGCCGGTCCTTGTGGCGGCACACCTGGCGGTCGAGCTTGTCGACGAGTTGGTCGATCGCAGCGTAGAGGTCTTCGTTGGCTTGCTCGATGTGGATGTCGCGGCCTTTGACGTGCAAGTTGACCTCGGCCTTCTGCCGTCGTTCCTTTTCCTTCTGTTTCTCAACGGTCAGCAGGACAGTGATGTCCACCACTTGATCGAAATGCCGCGTCACGCGGTCCAGCTTGTTGATGACGTACTCACGCAGTGCAGGCGTGACTTCGAGATGGTGTCCGCTGATCGTCAGATTCATCAGGTTGTCCTTTCGAAACGGGGTGACGCGGGCAATGCAGCGCAGGGGCTGCGGGGAACACGGTGGGGTGAAATGGCCGGGCGGGCAAAGCAATAGCGGCTGCGAACCAGTGTGCCGATGACGGGCTCGCGACGCAAGCCACCCTTCGTTCGGCGAGGCCATCTTGGCAGCTTCGCGCGCAAGCGGCGGTGACATAATCATTTGTCTTGGTACGGAGACCCGTGTTGGACCCCAGTCACCCTCGGTGACCGTCCGCTCCAGCCGTTGCGCCGATGCGTGGCCGGAGTGAGACGGACCGCCGACTCCCCTGCCACCCTTGCCTCGCGCGCTTTGAGCCGTGCCCTACGGCGACCGCGCTCAGTCCCATGCTCAACGTCTTCACGCTGGTCAACGGCCGGCTGGTTCAGCAAGAGATCGACAGCGCGCAGGCACTTGCCGGCCTGCGTCCGGTGTGGGTCGATCTCGAGTCACCCAGTGCCGAAGAAAAGGGCTGGCTGCGCGGCCGCTTCGGCCTGACGCTGCCCGACGACATCATCGACGACGACCTCGAAGAGTCGGCACGGTTCTACGAAGAAGACAACGGCGAGCTGCACATCCGTTCCGACTTTTTGATCGACGACGACCAGACGCCGCGCAACGTGCGCGTGGCTTTCATCCTGCACCAGCAGGTGCTGTTCTCGGTGCACACCGAAGACCTGCCGGTGTTTCGGCTGCTGAGACTGCGCGCACGGCGCATCCCGGCGCTGATCGAGGACGCCAAGGACGT
>JANNJX010000292.1:0-7152 GCA_031396005.1 Burkholderiales bacterium | reverse complement strand
GTCTTGTCCTTCTCGATGCGTTTGAGCGCCGGTTTGCCGATGCGCGTCATGAGATACATGTTCGCGACGACGTAAGCGCTATCCGTGATCTCGACACCGCAGCGCGCGTAGGGCGAGTCGACGGGCCCCATGCAGTACGGGATCACATACATCGTGCGGCCGCGCATGCAACCCGCGAAGCACGACTTCATGAGGTCTTTGGCTTCCGCGGGCGCCTTCCAATTGTTGTTCGGCCCCGCATCGAGCTGATTGCTCGTGCAGACGAATGTCAGGTGCTCGACGCGTGCGACGTCCTCGGGATCGGAGCGATGCAGATAGCAGCCGGGGTAGGACGTCTGGTTGAGCTCGAGGAGCGTGCCACTGTCGAGCATCTCGTCGAGCAGCTTGCGATATTCTTGCTCGGTGCCGTCGCACCAGTGGATCCGGTCGGGGCTGGTCAATTCCGCGATTTCCGCGACCCAGTCGCGGAGACTCTTCAAGCGCGTGGTCATGGATAGGTCGATACTGCGAGGACTGGAAAGCGGCGTAGTATAGCCTGCACCGCCCCTTGAGGGGCCAACGGTGGCGGTGTCAGTCAGCTAAAAACCGCAATTATGTCGGGGATTTACCTGCCTTATGCACAAGCTGGCACGGTACGGCTCGCGAGGTGCGAGCGCGCGGCTCTGCGGCGCGCTGCTGGCGGCCGTCACGCTTGCCGTCGCTGCGCAAACGGCTCCGCCTTCGCGCGGCGGCTTGCAGGTGTCCTCGACGCTCGAGCGTATCGCACCCAAGGTCGCGGACGGCGGCGACGCCGCCGCGGCGCTTGACGCGCAACCTCGGCGCCGGCGACATCCTGCTGCTGCACGACGGCCATGCGCAGCGTAGCGCCGACGGCAAACCCGTCGTGCTGCACGTGCTGCCGCGGCTGCTGGCCGAGGTGCAGGCACGCGGCCTGAAGCCGGTGACGCTGGCCGCCGCGGTGCCGCCGCGCGGCGACAATCGCGACGCATGAGTTCATCCACCGCACTCTTGCCGCAAGACGCGTCGCCGCAGCAGGTCTGGCGCGCGCTGCGGCACGCCGCCTGCGCGCCGTACCAGGCCTCGGGCCGCTTCGCCTGGCATTGGGCGCGCGGCAAGCTCGGCCGCGACCCGGTGTTTCGCGGCCTGCTCGAACGCGGCGACCTGCCGGGAGAGGCGCGCGTCGTCGACATCGGCTGCGGCCAGGGCTTGATGGCGAGCCTGCTGCACGCGTGCGAACGAGCCCAGCGCTGGCCCAGCGCGTGGGCCGCTGCGCCCTCGGCGCGCGCCTACACCGGCATCGAGCTGATGCAACGCGACGTCGATCGCGGCCAGCCCGCGCTGCGTGCACTGCCATTCGCGCCGTGCTTGGTCTGCGCCGACATGCGCGAGGCCGCGCTGCCGCCGTGCGACGTGGTCGTCATCCTCGACGTGCTGCACTACGTGGACATCGCCGCGCAAGACGCGCTGCTGCAGCGCGTGCGCGACGCGCTGCGCGCCGGCGCAACCGACAGCCGCACGCTACGCGCACCACGGCTGCTGCTGCGCGTGGGCGATGCGGCGAGCACGCGCGGTTTTGCGATCAGCCAGTGGGTCGATCGCCTCGTGACGATGGTGCGCGGTCACCGCGTAGCGCCGACCTGGGGCCGGCCGTTGACGGTATGGGTGCAGCAACTGCAAAGCCTCGGCTTCGAAGTGCACAGCGTGCCGATGAGCCGGGGCACGCCGTTCGCGAACGTGTTGTTGGTGGCTGATCTGACATGAAGCCCCCAAGCTCACGTCGTTCGCTGCCCCCCGAGGGGGATGCGCAGCGCCTTGGGAGCGGCCCGGCGGCGCTGCCATGAAGCCGCTCGCTGTCTCTCACTACACGCTCGTGACGGCGCTCGGCCACGGTCGTGACGCAACGCTGGCGGCGCTGCAGACGGATCGCACGGGCTTGGCGGCGCGCGGGTTTGAAACCGCGAAGCTCGATACCTGGCTCGGCGTCGTCGATGAAGCCGACACGGTGACGCTGGACCCCGGGCTGGCGAGTTTCGACTGCCGCAACAACCGACTGGCCGAACTCTGCTTGCGTGCCGATGGCTTTGGTGACGCGGCGCGCAACGCCGCCGCGCGCTGGGGCGCGCATCGCGTCGGCGTTTTTCTCGGCACCAGCACCGCAGGCATCCTGCAAACCGAAATCGCCTACCGTGAGCGCGACGCCGAGACGGGGGCGCTGCCGGCGTGGTTGCACTACGCGCACACGCACAACACCTCGTCGGTCTCGGTCTACGTTCGCGCGGCGCTCGGCCTGCAAGGGCCGGCGTATGTCGTTTCGACCGCGTGCTCGTCGAGCGCGAAGGTATTCGCCGCCGCGGCTCGCATGATCGACGCCGGCATCGTCGATGCTGCCGTCGTCGGCGGCGTCGACAGTCTGTGCATGACGACGCTCTACGGCTTTGCCTCGCTCGAGTTGCTGTCGCCGCAGATCTGCCGGCCGTGGGACGCCGAACGCAGCGGTCTGTCGCTCGGCGAGGCCGCGGCCTTTGCGCTGCTCGAACGCGAGTGCGCTCGCCCTGCCGCCTGGCTGCTCGGCGCCGGCGAGAGCAGCGACGGCCACCACATGAGCAGCCCGCACCCCGAAGGCGCGGGCGCGGCGCAGGCGATGCGCGCCGCACTCGCGCAAGCGCAGTTGCAGCCGGGCGATGTGGACTACCTGAACCTGCACGGCACCGGCACGCCGGGCAACGACGCGGCGGAAGACATCGCCGTCTGCGCCGTCTTCGGCCACGACCTGCCATGCAGCAGCACCAAGGGCCACACCGGGCACACGCTCGGCGCGGCCGGTGGTGTCGAAGCGGCGATCGGCATGCTGGCGCTGCAACACGGCGTGCTGCCGGCGGGGCTGAACGTGCAGACGCCGGACCCGGCGCTGAAGGCACGCTACGTGCGCGAGACGCGTCAGCAAACGCTGCGCGTCGTCGCCAGCAACTCGTTCGGTTTCGGCGGCAGCAACGCCTGTCTCGTCTTCGGCGCGACGGCATGACGACGACGGTCGAGGTCATCGGCGTCGGCGTGCTCGGCCCGGCGTTGCCCGATTGGCCAAACATGCAGGCGCTGTTGCTCGAGCCCGCAGCGTGGCAACGCACGCCGACGGTGATCCCGTCGCCACAGCGCTTGCCTGCCGCAGAACGGCGTCGGGCCGGCAACGTCATCAAGGCTTCGATCGCCGTCGCCGACGAAGCGCTCGCCGCCAGCGGGCTCGACGCGAGCGCGCTGCCGACCGTCTTCACGTCCTCCACCGGCGACCCGCTGAACTGCCACCTGCTGTGCGAGGCGCTGGCGACGGCAGAGCGCATGGTCTCGCCGACGCGCTTCACGAACTCGGTGCACAACGCCGCGGCCGGCTACTGGCACATCGCCGCGCAGAGCCGCCAGCCCTCGACGAGCCTGGCCGCGTTCGACGCCAGCTTTGCGGCGGGGCTGCTCGAAGCCGCCGTGCAAGTGCACAGCACGAACGCGCCCGTGCTGCTCGTGGCCTGCGACGTGCCGTACCCCGAGCCGCTGCATGCGCTGCGGCCTGTCGAAGACGTGATGGCCGTGGCATTGGTGCTGGCGCCCGCGTCGTCGTACGGCCGCGCGTTGCGCATCGAGACGGCTCGCGGCGATGCGCCGATCACTCGCTGCGCCGACGCCGCCTTCGAAGCGCTGCGCATCGGCATCCCTGCGGCGCGCGCGCTGCCGCTGCTGCACGCGCTGGCGAGCGCCAACGCCACGCACCTGTTGCTCGAAGGCCCGCCCGGCTCGACGCTGGCCGTGCACGTGGCGTGATGAAGACCTTGCTCACCGCCGCCGCCATCGCCGCACGCGTGCCGCACAGCGGCACGATGTGCCTGCTGCACACGCTGCACGAGTCGTCCGGCACGCATGTGCTGTGCAGCACGACGAGCCACCGCGACAGCGACAACCCGCTGCGCAGCGCGAGCGGCCTGCTTGCCTGCAACGCTATCGAGTACGCGGCGCAGGCGATGGCCCTGCACGGCGCGATGAGCGCTGCCGCCGATGCGCCGCCGCAAGGTGGTCGCCTCGCCAGCGTGCGCGGCGTCAAGTTGCACGTGTCGCGCCTGGACACCATCGACGGCCCACTGCTCGTACACGCCGAGCGCCTGGCCGGTGACGTGGGGCAGGCGATGTACCAGTTCACGCTGCGCGACGAACGGCAAAACATCCTCGTGCAAGGGCGCGCGACGGTCTTGCTGATGCCGGCATGAAACCCCTCACCGGCAAACGCGCCCTCGTCACCGGCGCCAGCGGCGCGCTCGGCAGCGCGATCGCGCAACGACTGGCCGAAATGGGCGCGCACGTGCTGCTGCATGCGAACTCCGGGGCAGCGAAAGTGCAGGCGCTCGCCGGCGCGTTGAAGACCGCCGGCCACAGCGCCGAGCCGATCCAGTTCGACATCACCAACGACGACGCCACCGCCGCCGCCGTCGCGCAGATGCTTAGCCCCGGCCCGGTGCAGATCATCGTCAACAACGCCGGCATCCACGACGACGGCGTGTTCCCCGGCATGAAGCCCGCGCAGTGGCATCAGGTGATCGACGTCTCGCTGCACGGCTTTTTCCGCGTCACGCAACCGCTGGTGCTGCCGATGCTGCGCACGCGCTGGGGGCGCATCCTCAACATCTCGTCGGTGGCGGCTCTCGCCGGCAACCGCGGGCAGGTGAATTACGCCGCGGCCAAGGGCGCGCTCAACAGCGCGACCAAAGCACTGTCGCTCGAACTCGCCAGCCGCGGCGTCACGGTCAACGCGATCGCGCCGGGCATCATCGCCAGCCCGATGGCAGCGAGCGCGTTCGATGCCGAAACGATCAAGCGCATCGTGCCGGCGCAGCGCGCGGGCACGCCGGAAGAAGTCGCCGCGCTCGCCGGCTTTCTCGCCAGCCCCGAAGCCGGCTACATCACCGGCCAGGTGATCTCGGTCAACGGGGGGCTCTACTGAAGAGGCTTCGCCAGCGCTGCCGCAGCGCCACTGAACTGCACCCCGCGCAACGCCTCGACGCCATAGCCCCGATTCACGTCGAGCCCGGTGACGAACCAATCGTGCGCCGGCAGGCGCAGCGGGTGCACGACTTCTTCGTACGAGCGCATCGGCAGCAGGAGACCGAAGTGGCGCGCGTGTTCGAAGCAGTCGACCTCGGCCACCGCGCCGCGCGTGCCGGGATAGCCTTCGAGCGTGAAGCGCAGGCGGCGCGTGACATGGTCGTCGCGGTCGATGAGCAGGCTCAAGCGGTCGCTCGCTGAATGGCCGAAGCCGGGGCGCAGCCAGACGTTGACCACATCGCACAAACGGCCGTGCACGCGCTCGGTGCCCGCCACTTCCGCCGGCACGGCCAGGCCGCTGGCCTGGCGGCTGGCCAGCCACAGCGGGCCGAGCAGGAACAGGCCATAGCACTCGGCCACGAGCGCCGCCGCCGCGAGTTCGCCGGCGCTTTGACTTGCCCGGCCGTTGAACCAAACCGCGCTCTGGCCTTGCGCGAGGCCCTCGGCGGCCGCGGTCTTGCTGCGCTGCCAGAAGACTTGCTTCTTGCCTTTGACGCCGCTGTAAGCCTGCGCAACGACACCGGCCGCCGGCATCAACCGCTCCTGCGAGGGCCCGCGAAAGCCTTCATCGACGACCTCGGGCTGCACGCGGTTGATCAGCGGCCGCCACCGGCCGGCGTAGCCGACGTTGATGTCGGTGATCCGCCGGTACGCCGCCAGGCCGTGCGCTTGCGCACTCGCGGCCATCCGCTGCGTGGCCGCAGCGGATGCGGCCGAGGGCGGCGCTGCGGTCAACGGCAACGGCGTGCCGCAGGCGCCGAGCAGTCCGCCGGCGGCGGGCAGCGCAGCCAGGCCGAGCCAGCGGCGGCGGGTCAAAGGCAACGGTCGGTTCGGGTGCGGCATGCTGCGCAGGGTAACGGCAGACGCGGCGGCTGTCCGACCCTGGGGTCATGCCGCGTGCGCGGCCAACGTGCACGACCTGCTCGGCTACGATGCGGCGCGTTTCGACTTCCGGAGGTTGCATGCTTCAGCGCCGCGCCGCGTGCGCAAGCCTCGGCGTGTTGGCGTGCGCGGCCGGCAGTGCCGGCTGCACGGCGCTGACGGGCCTGATGCGATCGAGCCCTTTGCCGATGGACATCATTCACGACCAGCGCGCCTGCGCCGGCGCGCGCGCCTCGACGCTGCTGGTGTTCCTGCCCGGCGCCTACATGACGCCCGACGAGTTGGTGCAGCAGGGTTTTGCCAGCGCGGTGCGCGAGCGCCAGTTGCCGGTGGATCTGTGGTTCGTGCAGACCGAATTGGCGCAGCTGGTCGATCGCACGGCGATGCAGCGCCTGGATGTCGACATCGTCGGCGCGGCACGCGAGCAGGGCTACCGCCGCTTGTGGTTCGCCGGCATTTCGCTCGGCGCGTTTCTGGCGATGGGTTATGCAGCGCGCCGGCCGGGGCAGGTCGAGGGCATCGTCGGACTGGGCACCTACCCGGGCCGTCGGCCGCTGCTGCAGGAGATCGAGCGGGCCGGCAGTCTGGCCGCCTGGCAACGCAGCGCCAAGCCGCGCGACGACGATGACCTCGACCACGACATCTGGGCTTGGCTGGCACGCGCCGAGCGCAGCGGCCCGGCGCTGTACCTCGGCCACGGCGCGCAGGATCGATTCGCCGACGGCCAGACGCTGATGGGCAGCACGCTGGCGGCCGGGCATGTGGATGTCGTGCCCGGCGGGCACGACTGGGCGCCGTGGCGCACGCTGTGGGCGCGCTGGCTCGACAAGGGCGTGCTCGATCGGGCGTGCAACGCGTGAGCACGAGGTTGCGCCGATGAGCCTGCGAATCGCGCCGGTGGCGATCAGCGCGCACACGCTGGTGTGCGCGGCGGGCGTTGGGCGTGAGGCTTTGTCGCAAGCCTTGTTCGACGAGCGCAGTGCGCTGTCGCGCAGCGAGGTGCCGAACGACGGCACCTGGTGGGCACGCGTGTCGGCACTCGACGCGCTGCCGGGCGAGTGGTTGGCGTGGGACAGCCGCGCGACGCAGTTGGCGTTGTGTGGTCTGCAAGCCGACAGCTTCTGTGTGGCGGTGGCCGCGGCGGTGTCGCGACACGGCGCAGCGCGTGTCGGCCTGGCGCTCGGCACGTCG
>JANNJX010000286.1:0-3506 GCA_031396005.1 Burkholderiales bacterium | reverse complement strand
CGTCGACGACCCCACGGCGCAACTCGGCCGGCGCGTGATGGTGTTTTCTGCCCTGATCGCGCTGCTGTCGGCGCCCTGCGTCTGGTTGATCGTCAGCCATGCCCGGCGCGAAGGCACCGTGCTCAGCGTCATGGCGCTCGTGGCCGAGATGATGCTGGTCGGCCTGTCGCTGCTGCGCGTGGCCGTCAATGCCGTCGTGCCGGTGCAAGGCGAGCTCGAGAGCAGCCACACGCGAGAGGTGCTGTTCGTCATGGCCTTCGGCCTGACGCACCTGTTGCAGGGCTACGGCCTGATCAGCCTGCACGTCAGCCAGTTGCTGCGCCGCGTGGCTGCGCAGGCCAACACCGACGCCCTCACCGGCCTGCCGAACCGCCGCACCTTCGAAGACACCTGGCGGCGCATGGTGCAACGCGCCGATCGCGACCAGTCGCCGCTGGCGCTGATGGTGATGGACATCGACCACTTTAAGCGCGTCAACGACACCCACGGCCACGCCGCCGGCGACGAGGCGCTGCGCGTGCTCGGCTGGGCGCTGAAGAACCACCTGCGGCCGGGCGACTTGTGCGCGCGCTGGGGCGGCGAAGAGTTCATCCTGGCACTGCCCGGCGCGGCACCCGAGGTGGCGCGAGCACGCGCCGAGGAGCTGTTGAAGATGCCGCTGACCTACGGCGAAAACGGCTCGGGCGAGCCGCTGGCGGTGACGCTGTCGGTCGGCCTGACCGATTGGCGCCATGGCGACGCCACGCCGTTCGCGACGATCGCGCGCGCGGATGCGGCGCTGTATGAAGCCAAGAGAGATGGGCGGCACCGCGTCAGCGTCGCCGCCTGACGCCGCTTCAACGCTTCTTGCGTTGCGCGACCACCTTCGGCTCCCCTGGCCCCAGATCGCCGACCGCGCGGGCCGACAAATACGCATACAGATCGAGCACATGCGGCGGCACGCCGGTGTGCCCGCCCCAGGCCGGCATGAGAACCTGGCCGCGCGCGCCATTGCGATCGCGCTTCAAGACCTCTTCGAGAGTCGCTTCGCGGGCCTGCGCGCTGTCGTCGTCTGCCGGCGACAGCAGGCGGTAGCTCGTCAGCACCTTCGATGCGAAGTCGCGCGGCGTCATCGTCGGCACGCGCTCCAGCAGGTTCGGCGCCACCGCAGTGCCGACGGCATCGACGCCGTGGCAACCGAAGCATGCGCTGTGGAACAGGCGCCAGCCGACGTAGGTGCCGCGATCGACGCGGCCGTTGGTGACGCGGTACTCGCCGGGCATCGGCGAGGCGTCGCGCGGTTGTGCCACGGTGGTGGCAGCGGCCACGAGGCACAGCGCGGCGGCGGCAATGCGGCAGGAGGATCGAGCCATCGGCGCATTCTCGTCGCCACACCCTGCCCGCCGCTTGCGCGCGCTCAAGCCAGCGGCTTCAGCCCTTCGAGCAGCGTCGGCACCAGCTCCGACACCGTCGGGTGGATGTGCATCGTGCGCCGGATCGTCGTGTACGGCAGGCCGGCGGCCATCACGTCGAGCAGGCTGTGAATGACCTCGTCGGCGTTCATGCCGAGCATCGTCGCGCCGAGGATGCGCTGCGTCTGCGCGTCGACCAGCACCTTCATGAAGCCTTGCGTCTCGCCGGCCTCGCGCGCGCGGCCGACGCGACTCATCGGCATACGCGCCACCAGTGCCGGCTTGCCGCTGGCGCGCACGTCGTTCTCGCTCATGCCGATGCGCGCCAGCGGCGGGTCGGTGAACAGGGCGTAGACGGGGATGCGTTGGCTGAGTCGACGCGGGTCATCGTCGAACAGGTTGGCGGCGGCGATCTCGTAGTCGTTGTACGAGGTGTGCGTGAAGGCGCCGCGGCCGTTGCAGTCGCCCAGCGCCCAGACGCCGGCGGCGCTGGTGCTGCGCAACTGGTCGTCCACCGTGATGAAGCCGCGCGCGTCGGTGGCGATGCCGGCCGCGTCGAGACCGAGGTCGGCCGTGTTCGGCTTGCGGCCGACGGCCAGCAGCAGGTGCGAGCCGGTCACGTCCGGCTCTGCGCTGTCACACGACGTGTGCACGCGCACGCCGTTCGTGCCTTCGCGCGCCACCGACAAACACTTCGCGTTGACGCGGATGACGATGCCCTCGCGCTCCAGCACCTGCGCCACGGCCGTCGACACTTCTTCGTCCTCGCGCGCAATGATGCGCGGCCCCATTTCGCAGACCGTCACCTGCGAGCCGAAGCGGCGAAAGATCTGCGCGAACTCCAGGCCGATGTAGCTGCCACCGATGACGACGAGGTGCTCGGGCAGGTGATCGAGTTCCAAGATGCCGCGGTTGTCGAGCGCATGCACCTGATCGAGCCCCGGCATCGCCGGCCGCGACGGCGCACCGCCGACGTTCAAGAAGATGCGCGGCGCGGTGTACTCGTTGTCGCCGACCTGCAGCGTGCGCGGCGCCGTGAACTTCGCTTCGCCTTGCACGACCGCAAGGTTCGGCGTGCCGCCGAGCCAACTGGCGAGCGACTGGTGCGAGGCAGCGATGATCTTGTCCTTCCTCGCTCGCACAGCGGCCATGTCCACACGCACCGGCGTGTCGATGACGACACCCCACTCGGCCGCGCGCCGCGCCACCTGCGCCGCACGCGCGCTGGCGACCCAGGTTTTGGTCGGCACGCAGCCGTTGTTGACGCAGGTGCCGCCGAGCGGCCCACGCTCGATCAACACCGTCTTCAAGCCTTCACGGGCGCAACGCGCCGCCATCGACGGCCCGGCCTGGCCGGCGCCGATGACGATCGCATCGAGCTCTGGATGTCGTTCGGACATGACGTTCTCCTGCGCGCCGGCTGCGGCCGACGCAAGTCTGTCGCGGTCACAAGGCCGAACTTACGCCAAGTCGGCGCGTCGCACACCGGGTGCGAGAATTGAGCCATCACACATCGAGGGGCGGTACGGTCATGGAACTGAAAGTACCCATCGCGGTCACCGTCGAGCAGAGCGACGAGATCATCCACGGCAGCGGCCTGCTCGACCTGGCCAGCGGCGACATCCTGAAGGTCGAGTACAAGGATTGGGACGTGTCCAAGCGCGGCCTGCCCTGGGACAGCGCCGATTACGAGTTCACCAGCGGCACGCTGACGCACAGCGGCAAGGACGTCGAGTTCAGCGTCGAGGTCAACAAGACCACCGGCCAGTTCTCGGTCAATGCCAACGAGCTGTTGGAAATCAAGTTGAAGGCGGCGCAATTGTTTGCCGGGATGACCGGCGCCGACGTGCTGGCCAACGCTACCGGGCGCAAGCACTGAGCACCCGCGCTGCCACGGCGAGCGACGCCGTCAGCCCCGGCGACTCGATGCCGAACAGGTTGACGAGCCCGGGCACGCCGTGCACCTCGGCGCCATCGATGCGAAAGTCCGCCGCCGGCTCGTCCGGGCCGACGATCTTCGGCCGCAAGCCGCTGTAGGCCGGCGCGAGTGCGTTGTCGGGCAGTGCCGGCCAGTAGCGGCGGATGTCGCGCGCAAAGCCTTCCGCGCGTGAGGCA
>JANNJX010000277.1:0-5127 GCA_031396005.1 Burkholderiales bacterium | reverse complement strand
CCAACATCATGAAGGCCAAGAAGAAGCCGCTGGAAGTGCTCAAGCCCGCCGACCTGGGCGTGGACGTGACGAGCCGCATCAAGACGCTGAAGGTGAGCGAGCCGCCCAAGCGCGGCGCTGGCATCAAGGTCCCCGACGTCGCCACGCTGGTGGCCAAGCTGAAGAACGAAGCCAAGGTGATCTGAGATGGCCGCACTCGTCATTGCCGAACACGACCACGGCACCTTGAAGGGTGCGACCCTCAACACCGTCACCGCCGCAGTGCAATGCGGCGGCGACGTGCATGTGCTGATTGCCGGCCACGACGCTGGCGGCGCTGCGCAGGCAGCGGCGCAGATCGCCGGCGTGGCCAAGGTGCTGCATGCCGATGGTGCGAGCCTGGCCGAGCAACTCGCCGAGAACGTCGCTGCACAGGTGCTCGCGGTCGCGACGAACTACAGCCATCTGCTTTTCCCTGCCACCGCGCACGGCAAGAACGTCGCGCCGCGCGTCGCCGCGCTGCTCGACGTAGCGCAGATCAGTGACGCGATGAAGGTCATCAGCGCCGATACTTTCGAGCGCCCGATCTACGCCGGCAACGCGATCGCCACCGTGCAGAGCGGCGATGCGATCAAGGTCATCACCGTGCGCACGACCGGCTTCGACCCGGCGGCGGCGACCGGCGGCAGCGCGGCCATCGACAAGATCGACGCCGTGGCCGACGGCGGCACATCGTCCTTCGTCGGCTCCGAGATCACCAAGCTCGACCGGCCTGAACTCACCGCGGCCAAGATCATCGTCAGCGGTGGCCGGGCGCTGGGCAGCAGCGACAAGTTCAACGAGGTGTTAACGCCGCTGGCCGACAAGCTCGGCGCCGCACTCGGTGCCAGCCGCGCTGCGGTCGATGCCGGCTACGCGCCGAACGACTGGCAGGTGGGCCAGACCGGCAAGATCGTCGCGCCGGCCCTGTACATCGCCGCCGGCATCAGCGGGGCGATCCAGCACCTGGCCGGCATGAAGGACAGCAAGGTCATCGTTGCCATCAACAAGGATGCGGAGGCGCCGATCTTCAGCGTCGCCGACTACGGGCTCGAGGCTGATCTGTTCACGGCTGTTCCTGAACTCGTCAAGGCTTTGTGAGGCAACGACGATGACTTACCGCGCGCCTGTCAGGGACATGCTGTTCTGCATGAAAGAGCTCGCCGACCTGGAAGCCGTGGCGCGCATGCCGGGGCTCGAAGAGTCTGGGCTCGACACCGCTGCGGCGGTGCTCGAAGAAGCCGCCAAGTTCAATCAGGACGTCGTCTCGCCGCTGAACCGGGAAGGCGACAAGAACCCGTCGTCGTTCAAGGACGGCAAGGTCACAACGACACCTGGCTTCAAGGCCGCGTTCAAGCAGTTCGCCGAGGGCGGCTGGCAAGGCTTGCAGCACCCGGTCGCGTTCGGCGGCCAGGGCCTGCCGAAGACCATCGGCGCGGCCTGCATCGAGATGATCAACAGCGCCAACATGAGTTTCGCGCTGTGCCCGCTGCTGACCGACGGTGCCATCGAAGCCCTGCTGACGGCGGGCACGCCGGAGCAGCAACAGCAGTACATCCCGAAGATGGTCGATGGTTCATGGACCGGCACGATGAACCTGACCGAGCCGCAGGCCGGCAGCGACCTGGCGCTGGTGCGCACGCGCGCCGAGCCGCAAGGCGACGGCAGCTACAAGCTCTTCGGCACCAAGATCTACATCACTTACGGCGAGCACGACATGGCGGACAACATCGTCCACATGGTGCTGGCCCGCGTCGTCGGTGCGCCGGAGGGCGTGAAGGGCATCTCGCTCTTCATCTGCCCGAAGGTGCTGCCGGATGGCAGGCGCAACGACGTGCATTGCGTGTCGATCGAACACAAGCTCGGCATCAAGGCCAGCCCCACCGCGGTCTTGCAGTACGGCGACCATGGCGGCGCAGTCGCTCACCTGATCGGCCAGGAGAACCGCGGCCTGGAGTACATGTTCATCATGATGAACGCCGCGCGCTACGCCGTCGGCGTGCAGGGCATCGCGATCGCCGAGCGGGCGTACCAGAAGGCGGTGGCCTATGCGCGCGACCGCGTGCAGAGCCGGCCGGTCGATGGCTCGATGAACAAGAGCGCGCCGATCATCCACCACCCGGACATCAAGCGCATGCTGATGACCATGCGCGCGCACACCGAAGGCTGCCGCGCGATGGCCATCGTCGCTGCGGCGGCGTACGACGCCGCGCACCACCATGCCGATGCCGAGGTGCGCAAGCACAACCACGCCTTCTACGAGTTCATGGTGCCGTTGATCAAGGGCTTCAGCACCGAGATGAGCCTCGACGTGGCCTCGCTGGGCGTGCAGGTGCACGGCGGCATGGGCTTCATCGAAGAGACCGGCGCAGCGCAGTACCTGCGCGACGCGAAGATCCTCACCATCTACGAAGGCACGACCGCGATCCAGGCCAACGACTTCGTCGGCCGCAAGACGGCGCGCGACGGCGGGCAGGTGGCCAAGGCGATTGCGGGCCAGATCGAAAAGACCGAAGCGGCGTTGGCCCAGCGCAGCAGCGCGGCATCGAAAGCGATGCACAAGCACTTGAGTGCCGCGCGCAAGGCGTTTGTCGAAGTCGTCAATTTCGTCGCCGGCGAAACGAAATCCGATCCGAACGCCGTCTTCGCCGGCTCGGTGCCGTACCTGATGCTCGCCGGCAACGTGATGGCCGGCTGGCAGATGGCGCGTGCGCTGATCGTCGCCGAAGACAGCAAGGACGAAGCCGCGTTCATGGCCGCGAAGGTGACCACCGCACGCTTCTACGCCGAGCACATCTTGTCGAAGGTGCCCGGCATCCGCGACTCGATCGTGGAAGGCCACGCCGCGATCAACGACATGGCACTGGAGGCTTTCTGATGACCTTGCCCAAGCAGTTGCAGGGTCTTCGCATCCCTGTCGTCGGCGCGCCGCTGTTCATCATCAGCAACCCGAAACTCGTCATCGCGCAGTGCACGTCGGGCGTCGTCGGCGCGATGCCGTCGTTGAATGCGCGCCCTGCCGAGCAACTCGACGAGTGGCTGGGCGAGATCACGGAGGCGCTCGCTGCGTGGGACCGCAACCATCCAGACAAGCCATCCGCGCCGTATGCGATCAACCAGATCGTGCACAAGAGCAACGACCGGCTCGAGCACGACATGCAGGTCTGCGCCAAGTACAAGGTGCCCGTGGTCATCACCTCGCTCGGCGCGCGCACCGACGTCAACGACGCGGTGCATGCCTGGGGCGGCATCGTGCTGCACGACATCATCAACAATTTCTTTGCGAAGAAGGCCGTCGAGAAAGGCGCCGACGGCTTGATCGCCGTGGCCGCAGGGGCAGGCGGACATGCCGGCGTGAAGAGCCCGTTCGCGCTGATCCAGGAAATCCGCGAGTGGTTCGAAGGCCCGCTGGCGCTCAGCGGCGCGATTTCCACCGGCGGCGGCGTGCTCGCCGCGCAGGCGCTGGGTGCCGACCTGGCTTACATCGGCTCGGCCTTCATCGCCACTGACGAAGCGCGTGCGAGTGACGCCTACAAACAAGCCATCGTCGCTGGCACGAGCGACGACATCGTCTACTCGAGTCTGTTCACCGGCGTGCACGGCAACTACCTGAAGGCATCGGTGAAGAACGCTGGCCTCGACCCGGACAACCTGCCGGAGAGCGACCCGACGAAGATGAACTTCGGCGGTGGCGGCGCAGCCAAGGCGTGGAAGGACATCTGGGGCTGCGGCCAAGGCATCGGCGCGGTCAAGGCGGTCGTGCCGACGGCCTCGCTGGTCGATCGCCTCGCCGCCGAGTATGGTCAGGCGAAGGCCCGCATCGGCCGGTAGGAGTTTGTCGATGAAACGCCTGCTCGCCCTCTTGCTGGCCTCGTTCACGCTGCTGGCGGCTTGCGAGTCGATCGGCGTGGGCGTGGGCATCGGCGTGCCGATCGGCCGCGGCAACGTCGGCGTGTCGGTGGGTGGCAGCGTGCCGTTGCCGCGCAGCAAGCCTGCGGAGCCTGCGGCATCGGCAGCTTCGGCAGCGCAATAGTCGCCCGGACGCTGCCCATTTGTGTCAGCGCTGTCTCGGTCTTCGGTGCTAGAGTCGCGACTCGAATAGACAGGCCCTTCCCGCCCCAAGAACCCGAGGTTCAAGGCGCGAACGCTAGTCCGCCACCGGTGAAGCCGGGCCGCGGAAGGTTGTGCAACCCATCGGATCCGCGCAGACCGCGGTGAAAGGTGAGCGAAGATGATGCAGCAATACAGGTCTAACTCGTACCTGTTCGGGGGCAATGCGCCCTACGTCGAGGAGCTCTACGAAGCCTACCTCGACAACCCGGGCAGCGTGCCGGACAACTGGCGTGACTACTTCGACAAGCTGCAGAACGTGCCGGCGGTCGATGGCAGCGACAGCCGCGACATCGCCCATGCGCCGGTCGTCGAATCGTTTGCCCAACGCGCCAAGGCCAATGCCTTTGCCCTGAAGGCCAGCGAGGCCGATCTGGCCATCGCGCGCAAGCAGGTTCACGTGCAGTCGCTGATCGCGGCGCACCGTTCGCTCGGCAGCCGCTGGGCCGACCTCGATCCGTTGAAGCGCACTGAGCGGCCGAAGATTCCCGAGTTGGAGCCGGCGTTCTACGACCTGGTGGAGTCCGATTTGGACATCACCTTCTCGGCCACCAACACTTACTTCACCAAGGCCGAGCACATGACCCTGCGGGAGATCCTGCAGGCCTTGCGCGAGACCTACTGCAGCGCGATCGGCGTCGAGTTCATGCACTGCACCGACCCGGCGGAAAAGCGCTGGTGGCAAGAGCGGCTGGAGTCGATCCGCAGCAAGCCCAGCTTCACGACCGACGAGAAAACGCACATCCTCGACCGTCTGACCGCGGCCGAAGGCCTGGAGCGCTTCCTGCACACCAAGTACGTCGGCCAGAAGCGCTTTTCGCTCGAAGGCGGTGAGAGCTTCATCGCCAGCATCGACGAGGTGGTGCAGCGTGCCGGCGAAAAGGGCGTGCAGGAAATCGTCATCGGCATGGCCCACCGCGGGCGGCTGAACGTGCTCGTCAACACGCTGGGCAAGATGCCCAAGGATCTGTTCGCCGAGTTCGATCACACCGCGGCCGA
>JANNJX010000254.1:0-4520 GCA_031396005.1 Burkholderiales bacterium | reverse complement strand
GCCGGTAAGCTCAATGGCAAGACAGCCGAGGGACTCGTCAAGACGGCAGCGGAGCGCAAGACCAGCTTTGTCTCTGCGTTGATTGCGGCCGGCTCGGTCTCGGCGGCTGATCTCGCTCACACGCTGTCGGGTGCCCTGGCGCTGCCGGTGCTGGATCTGGCCTCTGTCGAAGCCGATCGGCTGCCGCGCAATGTGATCGACGGCAAGCTCGTCGCGCAGTACCAGATCGTCGTGCTCGGCAAGCGCGGCAACCGATTGTTCATCGGCGGCGCCGACCCGACCGACCAGGAAGCGGTCGAGCGCATCAAGTTCGCCACCCAACTCTCTCCCGAGTGGGTCATCGTCGAGTACGACAAGCTCGCCAAGCACCTGTCTAGCCTGGGTGGCTCTGCCAGCGACGCGATCGAGCAGCTCGCCGATGGAGACTTCGATTTCGACATCACCGACGAGGCCACCGAGCAGGAAAGCGCCGAGAGCATTGCCGAGGTCGAAGACGCGCCGGTGGTGCGTTTCCTGCAGAAGATGTTGATCGACGCGATCAACGCCCGCGCTTCGGACCTGCACTTCGAGCCGTTCGAATACAACTACCGCGTGCGTTTCCGCATCGACGGCGAGCTGCGCGAGATCACACAGCCGCCGATAGCCATCAAGGACAAGCTCGCGTCGCGCATCAAGATCATCAGCCGGCTCGACATTTCCGAGAAACGCGTGCCGCAAGACGGGCGCATGAAGTTGAAGTTCGGCAACCGCGCCATCGACTTCCGCGTCTCGACATTGCCGACGCTGTTCGGCGAGAAGATCGTGATTCGCATTCTCGATCCGTCGTCGGCCAAGCTCGGCATCGAAGCGCTGGGCTACGAGAAGATCGAGAAGGAACGCTTGCTGCAGGCGATCGCGCGCCCTTACGGCATGGTGCTGGTCACCGGGCCCACGGGTTCGGGCAAGACAGTGTCGCTCTACACCTGCTTGAACCTGCTGAACCAGCCTGGGGTAAACATCGCCACCGTCGAAGACCCGGCGGAAATCAACTTGCCTGGCGTCAACCAGGTCAACGTCAACGACAAGGCCGGCATGAACTTCGCCGTCGCCTTGCGCGCCTTCCTTCGTCAGGACCCGGACATCATCATGGTCGGCGAGATCCGCGATCTCGAAACAGCGGACATCGCGCTCAAGGCCGCGCAGACGGGCCACCTGGTGATGAGCACCTTGCACACCAACGACGCGCCGACGACGCTGACGCGACTGCTGAACATGGGTGTGGCGCCGTTCAACGTGGCGGCGAGCGTGTTGTTGATCACGGCACAGCGATTGGCGCGACGTCTTTGCGAGGCATGCAAGAAGCCCGCAGACTACCCTCGTGATGCACTCAAGCGCGCCGGCTTCAACGACAACGAACTCGACGGCTCCTGGAAAGCCTACAAGGCTGTTGGTTGCTCGGCCTGCAACAACGGCTACAAGGGCCGCGTCGGTCTGTACCAGGTGATGCCGATCAGCGACGAGATCCAGCGCCTGATCCTGGCTTCGGGCTCGGCGATGGACATCGCTGTGCAGGCGGCCAAGGAGGGCGTACGCGACTTGCGGCAGTCGGGCCTGATGAAGGTCAGGTCCGGCGCAACGACGCTCGAAGAGATCATCAGCGTGACCAACGAGTGACGGTCGCGCAGGTTCCGAACATCACCGTATCCCACCAATAGCCGGCCCCGGAGGGTTCATGGCCACAGCAGCAGCCGTCAGAGACGTCAAGGATTTTGTCTTCGAGTGGGAAGGCAAGGACAAGAACGGCAAGGTCGTTCGCGGCGAAGTGCGTTCCGGCGGAGAGGCCCAGGTCAGTGCCACCTTGCGCCGCCAAGGCGTTCTGGTCACCAAGGTGAAGAAGCGCCGCATGCGTGGCGGCTCGTCGATCAAGCAGAAGGACATCGCCGTCTTCACGCGTCAATTGGCGACGATGATGAAGGCCGGCGTGCCGTTGCTGCAGGCTTTCGACATCGTCGGACGCGGCGCCACGAACCCGCGCCTGACCAAGCTGCTGAATGACATCCGCACCGACGTCGAGACAGGCACCAGTCTGTCCGTGGCGTTCCGCAAGCATCCGATGCAGTTCAACGCCTTGTATTGCAACCTGGTCGAGGCCGGCGAGCAAGGCGGCATCTTGGAGCAACTGCTGGAACGCCTGGCGATCTACGAAGAAAAAACGATGCAGTTGAAGCAGAAGATCAAATCTGCTTTGGTCTACCCGGTCGCAGTGCTGGTGGTCGCGTTCGTCGTGTTGACGATCATCATGCTGTTCGTCATCCCGTCGTTCAAGGAAGTCTTCACCTCCTTCGGCGCCGAGTTGCCGGCGCCGACGCTCGCCGTGATGTGGCTGTCCGAGCAATTCGTCGCCTACTGGTGGCTGCTCTTCGGCGTGATGATCGGCGGTGGCTATTTCTTCATGCAGACATGGCGCCGCTCGGAAAAGATGCAGATGGCGATGGACCGCCTGTTCCTGCGCATCCCGGTCTTCGGCGACCTGATCCGCAAGGCGGTGCTCGCGCGCTGGACGCGCACGTTATCGACGATGTTCGGCGCCGGCGTGCCGCTGGTCGAAGCGCTCGACTCGGTGGGAGGCGCCTCGGGCAACGCGGTGTACCTGCAGGCGACAGAGCAGATCCAGAAAGAAGTCTCCACAGGCACCGCGCTGACGATGGCGATGCAGAACACCGGCGTCTTCCCGACGATGGTGCTGCAGATGGCCTCGATCGGCGAGGAGTCGGGCTCGCTCGACCACATGCTCGGCAAGGCGGCCGAGTTCTACGAAGAAGAAGTCGATGAGATGGTCAAGGGCCTGTCGAGCTTGATGGAGCCATTCATCATCGTCATCCTGGGTGTGCTGATCGGCGGCATCGTGGTTTCGATGTACCTGCCGATCTTCAAGCTCGGCGCCGTGGTCTGACGGCGCGCCGATGGGCGCGCTGCCACTCGACCTGCAACTGCTGTTGTCGCCGCCGGTGCTGGCCCTGCTGGGCCTGTGCATCGGCAGCTTCTTGAACGTCGTCATCCACCGCGTGCCGCTCTTGATGGAGCGTCAGTGGTGGGCCGAGGTCGCGGGACATTTGCTGGACGGCGATGCCTGGCGGCGCGTGTTCGCTCCCAAAGACGGCTCGGCTCAACCTTCGGCGGAACACCAACGCACGGCGCAAGCCCTAGGTCAGTCGGTCGAAGCGCTGCCCGAGTTGTCGGTCGTGCGGCCGCGATCGCGCTGCCCCTCATGCGGTCACGTGCTGCGCTGGCACGAGAACATCCCGCTCCTCAGTTGGCTGCTGCTCAAGGCCCGCTGTTCGGCCTGCGGCGTGCGCATCAGCGCCCGCTACCCACTGATCGAGCTGGCCACGGCGCTGCTCTTCGGCGCCATCGCCTGGCGCTTCGACGCGCAGCCTGTCGCGTTGGCGTGGTGCGCCTTCGCCGCCTGCCTCGTCGCGCTGGCGATGATCGACTGGGACACCACGTTGTTGCCCGACTCGCTGACACTGCCGCTGTTGTGGGGCGGTCTTGTCGCCGCCGCGCTGGGCTTGACGATTCCATTGACCTCGGCCTTGTGGGGCGCAGTGGCAGGCTACCTGTCGCTGTGGAGCGTCTACCAACTCTTCAAGCTCACCACAGGCAAGGAAGGCATGGGCCATGGCGACTTCAAGCTGCTGGCTGCACTCGGCGCTTGGCTCGGCTGGCCGATGCTGGTGCCGATCATCCTCGCCGCGTCGGTCATCGGCGCGCTGGTCGGCATTGCCATGAAGATCACCGGGCAACTGCGCGAGGGCCGCTACGTTCCCTTCGGGCCGTTCCTGGCTGGTGCCGGCCTGTCCGTGATGCTGATCGGCGCGCCGACGGTGCTGGAGTGGATCGGCTGGGCCTGAAGCACACTCGGGTCCCATGGACATCGGGCCTTTGATGATCGGACTCACCGGCGGCATTGGCAGCGGCAAGAGCACCGTCGCGGCCATGTTCGTGTCGCTCGGTGCGACGCTCATCGATACCGACGCGATCTCGCGCACACTCACGGCGGCCGGTGGCGCTGCTTTGCCCGCGCTGCGACGCGAGTTCGGCGACGCGATCTCCAACGCCGACGGCAGCCTCGACCGCGCCGCCATGCGTTCGTGCGCTTTCGCCGATGCCGCGGTGCGTCACCGTCTCGAAGCCGTGCTGCACCCGTTGATCGGCGCCGAAGCGCAGCGCCAGGCCGACGCCGCGAACGGCGCAGCGCTGGTCTTCGACGTGCCGCTGCTCGCCGAATCGCAACATTGGCGCGCCCGCGTGCACCGTGTGCTCGTTGTCGATTGCCGCATCGAAACGCAGATCGAACGCGTCGTCGCCAGACTGGGCTGGACGCGCGAAGCCGCCGCCAATGCCATCGCCGCACAAGCCTCACGCGAAGCGCGCCGCGCCATCGCCGACGCCGTGATCTTCAACGACGGCATCACGCTGTCCGAGTTGCAAGCCCATACCGAAGCTGTCTGGCGGCTGTGGAACAATCGCCGACCGATGAT
>JANNJX010000202.1:0-4635 GCA_031396005.1 Burkholderiales bacterium | reverse complement strand
GATGTCGCCGCCCCAGGTGTCTTCGATCGTCATCGGCGTGCCGCTGGCCACGCAGATGTCGCGCATCAGCCGGGCCTTGGTCAGGCCGCCGACCTTGCTGATCTTCAGGTTGATGATGTCCATCGCATCGTCGGCCAGGGCCTTCATCAGACCGCCGATGTCGCCGATCACCTCGTCGAGCACGAACGGGCGCACGGTGCGCCGGCGCACCGACAAGCACTCCTCGTAGGTCATGCACGGCTGCTCGATGTACACGTCCACGTGGGCCACCGCAGCAGCGATGCGCGCGGCTTCGGCCCGCGTCCAGCCGGTGTTGGCATCCGCGACGAGGATGTCGCCGGCGTCGAGGATGGCCCGCGTCTCGTGAATGCGGACGATGTCGGTGTCGGCGTTGCCGCCCACCTTGAGCTGGAACTTGGTGTAGCCCTCTTTTTTGTAGCCCGCGATCTTGGCCGCCATCGCCTGCGGCGACTCTTGCGAGATGGCGCGGTACAGCGCAATCCTTTCCTGCGCGGCGCCGCCCAGCAGCTTGTAGACCGGCATGCCCGTCGCCTTGCCCAGGATGTCCCAGCAGGCGATGTCGATCGGCGCCTTGACGTACGGGTGGCCGCGCAGCACCGCGTCCATGTGGCGGTTGATGGTGCCGAGATCCAGCGGATCGAGGCCGATCATCTTGGGGCCCAGCTCGGCCAGGCCCGAGCGCACGCCCAGCGCGTAGGCCGGCAGGTAGGCCGAGCCCAGCGGGCAGCACTCCGCATACCCGGTGATGCCGGCATCGGTCTCGACGGCGACGACGGTGGAGTCGAACACGTCGACGTAGTTGCCGTTGGACCAGCTGTAGCGGCCTTCGCGCAGCGGCAGATCGACCTGCCAATACTTGATGCCGGTGATCTTCATGGCTTCACCCAGGATGCGTACCAGGTCTTGAAGAGTTTGAGCTGGTTTCTCGCGAAGGTCTTCTGGCTCTCCGACAGCGCGTCGGTCGGGTTGAAGTGCAGTTCGTACTCGGCGTTGCCTTCGAGCAGCATGAGGTATTTGTAGAACAGCACCAGGTCGACGCCCTCGTCGAACGTCGACAGCACATTCAGCGCGGCTTCCAGCTCCAGCGCCTGCCGGCGCGCTGCCACGTCGCCACCCGCCGCCTTCTCGCACAACGCGGCCATGTGCAGCACTTCGCGTGGCAGCACATTGCCGATGCCGGTGATGGCACCCCGTGCGCCGCAGTTGACGTAGCCGTGGAAGACTTCGGTGTCCACACCCACCATCAGGGTCAGCGCTGCCGAGCGGCCGGTGATGTGTTCCGCCGCATAGCTCAGGGCCTCGGCGCTGCCGAACTCCTTGAAGCCCGCCAGATTCGCGTACTTTTCGTGCAGCGCAAAGAACAGGTCGGCCTTGGTCTCGAAGCCGTAGTACGGGCTGTTGTAGATGACGGCCGGCAGGTCGACCGCCGCTTCGAGAATGCCCGCGAAGTGCGCATACTGTGCCGCGGCCGATGAGCCGCGCGAGAGCACACGCGGGATCACCATCAGGCCGGCTGCCCCCACCCGCTTGGCATGCGCCGCCAGCGCCGCGGCCCGCATCGGGTTTTGCGCGCCGGTGCCGACGATGACCCGCAGGCCCGCCTTCACCAGCCCTTCCACGCCCGTCATCCGCTGCTCGTCGGTCAGCAACGGCCAGTCGCCCATCGAGCCGCAATAGATCACGCCGGACATGCCGGCCGAGACCAGTTCCTTGCCCTTGCGCACCAGCGCTTCGAAGTCGGGTGTGCGATCGGCCTTGCAGGGCGTCATCAGGGCAGGCATGACGCCTGTGAATACGTTCTTGCTCATGGTCTTTACTCTCGCTAGATCAAGTGATCGACGCGCCGATCTTGCGCAGGTTGGTAATCACCGGCGCCTGCGGCAACCAGATCTTGTCGAAGGCAGCGATGACCGCCTCGGTGTCCGCCACGGCCACCTGGCGGATGGGGATCGGTGCCTTCTTGAAGTTCTCGATCAGGTTCGGTTCGTTGCCGGCCAAGCCATCGATCTGCTCATCCAGGGTCTCCTTGACCAGCTTGGTGATCAGGTCCTTGTCGGCCGCCGAGAACGCCTGCCAGACGCGGCCGGAGACGATAGCCGCGAAAGGCATGAAGACGGCGTTCATCTGCAGCAGCACCTTCGAGACCTTGTCGAAGCGCTGGTTCCACGAGAACTCCAGATCGGCCTCGAGCCCGTCGACCTGCCCGTTGGCCATGGCGTCGTACACCTGCGGCGTGGGGATCGGCGTGGGGGCAGCGCCCAGGATTTGATAGAAGTCGCGATAGACGGGGGTCGGGTTGATGCGCAGCTTCATGCCCTTGATGTCGGCCAGCGATTGCAGGTCCTTCGACGAGAAGATCGCGCGCATGCCGGTGATGCCCCAGCCCAGGCCGATGGTGCCGGTGGTGGCAGGCAGCACGTCGAACAGCTTGAGCACCTCGGGGTGGCGCACGAACTTCGCCACGGCCGGCGTCGAGCGCACCAGGTAGGGCGCGTTGATGGCCGCCAGATGCGGCACCCGCGAGCCCAGTTCCGCCGCCTGGATGAAGCCCATGTCCAGCGCGCCGGACTGTAGCTGCTGCATCATGGCCGACTCGTTGCCGAGCTGGCCCGAGTGGAACACTGTCATCGTCATGCGGCCGTTGGTGGCGGCCTTGAGCTTGTCGCCCAGCACCAGCGCGGCCTTGTTCCACGAGTGGCCCACGGGGGTGATGAGGCCCAGGCGAAGCTCCTTGGCTTGGGCCAGCGAGAGGGACGGTGCGGCCAACGGCAGCGAGGCGCCCATGGCGAGGATTTGGCGGCGGGACAGCGTCATGCTTTTTCTCCGGGGTTGTGAAGGAAGGTCATTTCAGAAGGGCCAGCGAAAGGCTCGGGTAGATCGAGAGCAGCACCAGCAGCACGCAGGCCACGCCGAAGAACGGCAGGGTCAGCATGAACATCCGGCCGGGCTTGGCGCCGGTGACGGCCGCGGCCACGAAGAAGCACAGCCCGACGGGCGGCGAGAGCAGGCCGAGCACGAGGTTGACGACGACGACCACGCCGAAGTGGCGCGGGTCGATGTGGTAGACGTCGGTGGCCAGGGGCAGCAGGATGGGCACGGTCATGATCAGGCCGGGGATGCCGTCGATGACGGTGCCGATCACCAGCAGGATCAGCATGGTCAGCAGCATGAAGCTGACGGGATCCTTGGCCACGGTCTGGATCCACGCCGCGGTGGCCTGCGGCACCTTGCCGTAGATGAGCACCCAGGAGAAGACGGCGGCGGCGGCGACCAGAAACAGCACCACGGCCGCGTAGATGCCCGCCCGCAACATCATCTCGGGCAGGCGCGAGAAGTGGAACTCGCGCGTCCAGTACTTGCCTATCAGTGCCGCGGCCACGGCGCCGACCGCAGCGCTCTCGGTTGCGTTGGCCAGGCCGCTCATGATCGAGCCGACGATGACGATCGGGATCAGCATCGTCGGCGCTGCCTTCAGGATCGTCGCCAGACGCTCCTTGGGCGTCTTCTTGGCGCCGCGCGGGTAGTTGTAAAAGTAGCCCAGCAGGCCGATCACGGCGAAGAACAGCAGCGTGAGGATGAGCCCGGGCAGGATGCCGGCGATCAGCATGTCGCTGACGGACACCTGCGCCAAGGCGCTGTAGACCACGAACATCACCGATGGCGGGATGATCGGGCCGAGCATGCCGCCGTAAGCCGTCAAGCCCGCCGCGAAGTCCTTGTCGTAGCCCTGCTTCTCCATCTCGGGCACCATGATCTTCGACATGACGGCCACCTGCGCCGTGGCCGAGCCCAGGATGGAGGCGACAAACATGTTGGCCAGGATGTTCACGTAGGCCAGCCCGCCACGTACCGAGCCGATGACGGCCAGCGCCAGATCGACGATGCGCCGCGTGATGCCGCCGCCGTTCATGATCTCGCCGATCAGGATGAACAGCGGAATCGCGATCAGGCCGTAGCTGTCCACCCCGCCGAACATCTGCAGCGGAAAGGACTGGTAGAGCACCGGGTTGTTCAACGAGACGATGAACGCGATCCCGGCGATGCACAGGCACAAGCCGATCGGCACGCCGATCAGCATCACCAGCGCGAACACGAGGCCGGTCAGCATGTCAATTCACGCTCTGTATGCCGGAGCCGAGAAAGGCCTCCTGGCTCGCGCGCGGGACCAGCGCCAGATCCTCGAGCAGATTGGCGGCGCTGTGAATCGTCATCGACAGCGCGAACAGCGGCATGATCATGTACAGCGCCCACACCGGCCAGCCCAGCGTCTGCGTGCGCTCGGTGTAGATGAAGTTGAAGGTCCTGGCAGCCAGTTCGCGCGCGTCGAAGCCGGCGCGCGCCATGCCCAGCGGGTCCAGCCAGAGCATGCACAGCCACAGCAGCGTCAGACCGAACAGCAGCACGATTGCCGTCGCCACTGCCTTGGCGATGCGCACCCCGCGCGCCGAGAAACGCTCGGTCAGCAGCGTGACTGCGAAATCCAGCCGCAGGCGGGTCATGGCCGAGGCGCCGATGAAGGTCAGGAACACGACGGAATAGATCGCCGACTCATCGACCCAGTAGAGCGAGACGCCGGCGTAACGGGTGACCACGTTCAGCAGGATCAAACCGGTC
>JANNJX010000145.1:0-3972 GCA_031396005.1 Burkholderiales bacterium | reverse complement strand
TTGATCCACCTCACCAAGCAGCAGGCGATCGAGCTCGGCAACGCCGGCATCCGCGTCAATGCGATCGCGCCGGGACCGGTGGACACCGATATGGCCAAGCTCGTGCACAGCGTGGCCATCCGCGCCGACTACCACGATGTGATCCCGCTGAACCGCTACGGCACGGTCGAAGAGATCGCCGATGCCGTCGGCTTTCTGTGCAGCGCGCAGGCGGCCTACATCAACGGCCAGGTGCTGGCGGTGGACGGCGGCTTCGAGGCCAGCGGCGTGGGCTTGCCGACGCTGCGCCAGCGCTGATCCTTCAGGACGGAACGAGCAAGCCCTCGTGCACGGCGACGCGTTCCAGCGCGTCTTCGAAAAGCGCGCGCGACGTGCTCGCCACGCCGCGCAGGAAGCCGTGCAGTTGCGCGTCGGCGTGGCTGCTGTTGGCGCACTCGGCGCTGTAAGCCTCGAAATGCGAGAGCTGCATCAACAGCTCGGCCACATGGTGCGGGCATTCGCAGGCGATGGTCGACGACAGGCCGGCAAAGTCGCTCAGTTGCGCGTCGTCCCAGCGCCGTGGGCGCACGGCTTCTTCGCCCGCTATCGGCGCGGCGTGCGCGGTCGCGGTGGTGCAGGCGCAGACGCTGCGCAACCACTGGCCGAGCGCAGTGTCGCCTTGCGGCTCGCGCAGCAACGCGACGCTGTCGGCCGCCAGCCGTTCGCACACCGGCTCGGCGGCGAAACGGTAGAGCACGGCGAGCGGCATATCGCTCAGGCTGTGGGGGCGAACCAGAGCGCCGGGTCGTGCGTCGTGCACGAGCAGCGCATCGAACGGGCTGCCCTGCAGCGCTGCCGCTGCCTGCTGCACAGTGGCGTAGACGCCGCTGACTTCCATCGAGCGGCCAAGCGCCAAGCGCACGCCGGCGCGCTGCAGGCGCCGGGCCAGGGCCGCGCCGACGACAGCCAGCCGCCATGGCCGCTCGGGCGCTTTTGCCGCCTGCGCGCGTGGCCCGGCCACAGCGCTCGCATGCGTGTTGGCCACGGCCTGCAACTGCGTCCAATCGAGCGATGCCAGGTTGCCGATGGCATGGCCGAGTTCGGTGAGCTGCTTCATCAGGCCCAGGCGACGCACCTCGGCGGCGGAATACAGGCGCTGGCCACTCGGCGTCAGCGCAGGGCGGCTGACGTGGTAGCGGCGCTCCCAGATGCGCAGCGTCGCCACCGGCATGCGCACCATGCGCGCCACGGCGCCGCTGCGGTAGCGGGGTTCGTCGGCCGGCAGGGCGGGGCGGGCGGTGGGCGGCGGGGGGCGTGATGTTTTGGTGGTCATGGGCGCCTATGAGTCGGAAGTGAATCGTAGTATTGCACTCGCTGAAGGGGAAATGCCTCGCTTGACGCGGACATGACGCAGAACACGCCTAGTATCCATTCCATGAACAAGTTCGGCAAAGCGTCCAAGGTAGCGGTCATCGGGGCCGGCATCGCGGGCTCGGCGCTCGCCCAGGTGCTGCTGGACGCAGGCGCGGCCGTGCATGTCTTCGACAAGTCGCACGGCCCCGGCGGCCGCATGGCCACACGGCGTTGTGCGTGGACGGACGCCCAGCGCAACTCGCGCATCACCGCGTTCGACCACGGCGTGCCCTGCTTCAGCGCCAAGGACGCCGCCTTCAGCGCGGCCGTGGCGCAGGCCGTGCACGCGGGGTGCGTGACGACGTGGCAGCCGCGTCTGCATGCGCAGAGCCTGCCGTATCCGGACGCCGAGCAGGGCAGCGCGCACTTCGTTGCGGCGCCGAACATGACGCAGTGGTGCCGCCATTTGCTGCAGGGCGCGATGCCGCGCTGGGAGCAGGCGGTGCAGGGCCTGCGCCGCACGTCGCGTGGCTGGGCCGTCGAGAGCAGCGATTTATTGTGGGCTGACGTCTTCGACGCCGTGGTGCTGGCGTTGCCGCCGGCGCAGGCGGCGCCGCTGCTGGCGCCGCACCAGCGAGAGTGGGCGCAGCGCGCCAGCCTGGCGGTGATGCAACCCTGCTGGACGCTGATGGGCGTCAGCGACGCCATCCCCGGCATCCGCGCCTGGGACATGGCGCGCCCCGAGCCTGGCGCGCTGGCCATGGTGCTGCGCAACGAAACGCGGCCCGGCCGCGAAGCGCGGCGCGACGAGGTGCATTGGGTGCTGCATGCCAAGGCCGGCTGGAGCCGCGCACACCTGGATCAGGAGCCGGCGTGGATGGCTTCGGCGATGCAGCAGGCGCTGGCCGAATGGCTCGGCGTGCCGCTGCGCTGGCAGCACGCCGTGGCGCACCGCTGGCGCTATGCGATGCCGCAGAGCGGCCGGCACGTCGTCAAGCCGAGCGGCTGGTGGGACGACAGCCTGCGCCTGGGCGTGTGCGGCGACTTTCTCGGCGGCGGCGGTGTCGAGGGCGCATGGCGCTCCGCCCACGCGCTTGCGCAGTCGATGCAGGGCGTCGCCGAGCCAGTCACTGTCGAAGACATCGCGCCAGCCGAAGAAGAGCTCGGACTTTGAACGACTCACACTTTGCTTTCAGCACTCACGAGGACTCCCAATGACGATGCAACGCCGCCTGTTTTTCATGACCTTGGCCGCCGGCAGCGCCGGCTTTGCGATTCAAGCCGATGCACAGACGCTGCTCGACGAGAAGGATGCGCAGGCGGCCGCCTTGGGCTACGTCGCCGACGCTGCGCGCACAGACACGAAGAAGTACCCCAAGTACGCCTCAGGTCAAAACTGTGCCAACTGCGCGCTGTACGTGGGCAAGGCCGCAGACAAGGCAGGCGGCTGCCCGTTGTTCGCGGGCAAGCAGGTGGCCGGTGCGGGCTGGTGCAGCGCTTGGGCGAAGAAGCCGGGCTGACGCCCCATACACCAATGAACGAAGGCTCATCTGCGTCGGCGCCGACCGGCGCTGCGTCGTTGTCGGTGCTTTACGACGGCGCATGCCCGCTGTGCCGACGCGAAATTGCCCTCTACCGCGGGCTGCGCACCGAGCGGGCCTTGCGCTTCGTCGATGTCAGCGGTGCATCTGCTGTGCCTGCGCAGGCAACGCGCGAGCAGTTGCTGGCACGATTTCATGTGCAGCTCGCCGACGGCACGCTCGTCAGCGGCGCCGCTGCGTTCCTGACCTTGTGGGCACACCTTCCCGGCTGGCGCTGGCTGGCGCGGGCAGGGCGGCTGCCGGGCATGGCGTGGTTGATGGAGCGGTTCTATCGCCTGTTCTTGCGCTGGCGACCGGCGCTGCAACGGATCGCTCGACGGCTCGTCGAAACCGGCGCTCCGGCCGCACCCACCTCCCGCCTGCTGGCTGATCTGCGCTCGGACCACGCTGGCGAAACGGGTGCCGTGGCGATCTATCGCGGCGTCCTTTTCGTCGCCCGCGACGGTGCATTGCGCGCTTTTGCGCAGCGCCACCTGCACACCGAGCAGCAACACCTCGATCAGATGCAAGCCTGGGTGCCATCGTCCGAGCGCAGCCGCTTGCTGCCGGCGTGGCATGTCGCTGGCTGGGCGACCGGTGCGTTGCCCGCGCTCTTCGGTGCGCCTGCGGTGTATGCCACGATCGCGGCGGTGGAGACCTTTGTCGACCGCCACTACGCCGAGCAGATCGCGCACCTGCGAGGCACGCCCGGCCCACCCGGCCTGCTGGACACGCTCGTGGTATGCCAGGCCGATGAATGCGCGCATCGTGAGGAAGCCGCCGCGCTGGCATCGGCACATGCCGGGGTGGCGTTGCGGATCTGGTGTCGCCTGGTCGGCGTCGGCTCGGCTGTGGCCGTGGCGCTGGCGCGTCGTTTCTGAGGCTGCAGGAAGCAAGCGCGCCAATTCGGATACACTCCTGCCGCGCGCCGTGAGTCTGCTCTCTGACCCGGCGCCTGTTGTTTGACAGGGTTCCCGACCAATCAAGGACACGGCGCACCCAGGCGACAAGACCGTCATCTTCGGTCAACGTCGGTCAGCCTCTTCCTTCGGTGAGCCCC
>JANNJX010000011.1:0-1629 GCA_031396005.1 Burkholderiales bacterium | reverse complement strand
TGCGCTGAGCCGAGCACATGGCCGGCGGGGTGCAGACTGACGCGCACGCCGTTCATCTGCACCGTTTCGCCGTAGTCCAGCCCTTGCAACGCGATGTCCGCGCCGAGCCGGGCGCGCAACACGCCTTCGCTGACGGCCGTGGCCAGGTACGCGCCGTGGCCGACATGCGCATGGTCGGCATGCGCATGCGTCAGCACCGCGCGGGCGACGGGGCGCCACGGGTCGATGTGAAAATCGCCCGCGGGGCAGTACAGGCCCTCGGGGCGTAGCACGATCAGGTCTTCACTCACCGACATCGGCCCGAGTGTGTCGCATGATCGCGCTCTCGTTTTCTTCAACCACAAAGGAACCCTATGATGCCCGACACCACCACCACCGCCAGCGGCCTGCAATACGACGACGTCACCGTCGGCAGCGGCGCTGCCGCCAAAGCCGGCGCCGAGGTCACCGTGCACTACACCGGCTGGCTCTACGACCCCACCGCCGACAACAACCGCGGCAAGAAGTTCGACTCGAGCAAGGACCGCAACGACCCCTTCAAGTTCGATCTCGGCGCCGGCATGGTGATTGGCGGCTGGGACGAAGGCGTGCAAGGCATGCAGGTCGGCGGCAAGCGCGTGCTCGTGATTCCGCCGCAACTCGGCTACGGTGCGCGCGGCGCTGGCGGCGTGATTCCGCCCAATGCGACGCTGGTGTTCGAGGTGGAGCTGCTCGGCGTTTGAGCGTGCGGCAGCCGAGTGACGAACGCACGATGACCAACCCCTACGCACCACCCGACGCCCCGGTCGCCGACATGAACCCGCCGCCGGCCGGCTGGGGCAAGGTGCTGGCAATGATCGCCGCCGGCTGGTTGCTGGCGAACTTTCTGGCGTGGCTGATTGCGCCGCTGGTGGCGAGCGCCGTGGTGCAAAACCTCGGCGAAGAGCCGGACAAGCCGGTCACGCTGTTTTTGGCAATCGATCTGCTGCTGTCGATCGCTGCGATCTACGCCGGCTGCCGCGTCGCGGCTTGGGGTTCGCGCGGACGCATCGTCGTTGCCGCGTTGGGCGTGGCGGTGTTGAGCGCGTTGTTCTACCTCTACCAGATCGGCGGGTTCGCGGGCATGGTCGGTGCCGAGTTTCCGCTGTGGTACCACTTCTTTCCCGTCAACCTGGTGGCGCTGCTGCTCGCGCTCTGGTCGCAGCGCAACGACTTCAGGCTCGGTTCGACATGACGCCACCGCGCCCGCCTTCGTCCGCGAACGGCGCCCTGCTCGGGCTGGCGATGCTGGCCGGCACGGCTTGTGGCGACTTCTACGACGCGGCCACGTCCCTTGCGGCCGACCTGCATGCGCAGTCCAAGCGCGTGTCGCGCAGCGGCTCGCCCGACGTGACCACCTTCCAGCACCTGCCCGATCCGACACGCGGCGGCTGCGCCGATGCTTACAAGGCGCAGTTCTCGGCCGCCGCCGGCATGGTGGTCTGGTGCTACGCGCCGGGCAGCAGCACACAGGTCGTGTCGAGCCACATCACGACCTCGCACCTGCCGTCGGTGGATGTGCCGCGCACGATCATCGTCGACAAGCCGCGCGGCGAGGCGCTGTCGATCGAGCTGACCCGCAGCGGCAACGGCAAACCGGCGCTGACGCGC
>JANNJX010000143.1:0-2123 GCA_031396005.1 Burkholderiales bacterium | reverse complement strand
CGACAGCGACCATCGGCGCGAAATAGATGTATTTCTCGTGTCTCAGCTCGCACTGTTGTACTTGCACAAGGCACAAGGGACGAGTGACGAGTGACGAGGGTCGAGTGGCGAGTGACGAGGGTCGAGTGACGAGGGACAAGGGACAAGGGACAAGGCAAAAGGCTCAAGTTTCCGATCTTTCCCAGAGCAAGCTGCGTCCCGCGGTGGTGCTGGCCGACGCGGGCCACGGCGACTGGATCCCGTGCCAGCTCACCAGCAGTCCGTATTTCGATGTGAAGGCGGTCAGGTTGATGAATACCGACTTCAAGAAAGGCTCGCTCCGCGTGATAAGCTACGCGCGACCCGGCAAGTTATTCACCGCCAATCAAGAACTGCTGGTTTCCGAGGTTGGCGTTCTCCGGCCAGACAAATAGACTTCGAGAGTTGTCGGCTGATTGAAACGTTCACGTTCGGCTACCCTCGGGCAGGAGCAACCGTGTCTAGTTTGTGCCCTGAAGCGCCGGTGTCCAATGGGTATTGGAGCGCGTCATGGCGTTGAGGATAGTGAGCATTTTGCGCATGCAGGCAACCACGGCGACTTTATGTGGTTTACCGCGGGCGGTCAGGCGTTCGTAGAACGGCTTGATGACCGGATTGCATCGAATCGCTGCGATGGCCGCCATATACAGCACCTGTCGCACATGAGCCCTGCCGCCCCAGATCGCGCGCTTGCCGCGCCAGGCTCCGCTGTCACGATTAAAGGGTGCAACCCCCACCAAGGCGGCAATCGAACGCCGATCCAGTTGCCCCAGTTCAGGCAACTCCGCCATGAGGGTGCTCGAGCTGATCGGGCCGATGCCCTTGAGGCTGCGCAGCAGCTCGTCCTTCTCCCGCCAAACCGGCGAAGCCCGAAGCCGTGCGGTGATGTCGGTGTTCACCTCATCCAAGGCCTTCTCCAGCCAGGCGATATGGGATTTGATCTGCTTGCGCATCGCCCCTTGCATCAGCGCCAGTCGATTGCTCTCCTGCACCTTCATCCCCACAAGCTGCTGCCGGCGCATGAGCAGGTCCTGCAGCTCTCGGGTCTGCTCATCGGGCAGGCGCACCACCTGGGGCTCGATCGCCTCGCCGAATGCAGCGATCACCTGGGCGTCAATGCGATCGGTCTTCGCCAAGCGTCCAGTGGCCTTGGCAAAGTCGCGCACCTGGCGAGGATTGACCACCGCGAGGCGCAGCCCCGCCCCCGCAATAGCGCTCGCCGCCGGCGTCTCATAGCCCCCGGTAGCCTCCATGACCACCCACTCCACACTCACACTGCGCAACCGTTCCAGCAAAGCGCTGATACCGGCCGCGTCATTGGCAACCCGCGACGATTCATTGCCAATCGCCACGTCGAGCCAGTCCTTCGAAACATCAACTCCTGCCACTATCCCTTGTGTGCTCATCTTGCCTCCTCGGGTCCCAGCCTTGCGATGCGAGCTCGGGCTCGCGCAACCGTTCGGGCTCATCAAAGAGATCCGGCCAGGCAACCCATGCTCCTGCGCGGGCTTGGAAACCCCAGGGGAATAACGGTTGACCCGGCCGGTGTTACAAGATGAACGATACCCCCGTGATGACATACAAGGGGAATCGAAACACGAATCACGCTTTCGTTGACGCAGTCCTGCTACGCTGGCTAGTGCCGTTCCAACTTTTCGTGAATAATCCATCTGTTCCTGCCGACTCAGGTGTCGCTGGCAGACAAGCTGTTCATACTTGGCGAACAAGTTGGAACGGCGCTAGACTTCGAACCTTTCCCCATCCCGAAAAAAGGAAGTTCCACATGGCGGTCAAGCCGAAGCTCAAGGACACGCGCGACAAGAAGAACCGCAAGCTGACGCGCAAGGACGTGCACAAGGCGGCGAAGCGCTTCAAGAACTGGGGCCGCTGGGGCAAGGACGACGAGATCGGCACGCTCAACTTCACCACCGCCTCTGACATCGTTGCCGCGGCGCGCCTGGTGCGCAAGGGCAAAGTCATTTCCCTCGCGCTCGACTTCGACCAGAAAGGCCCGCAGGGCGGCAAGACCAAGTATCCCGCGCTCGGCCGCTTCAACCCGATACACATGATGACGCGCACCGGGACCGATGCGTATTCCGGCGTGC
>JANNJX010000119.1:0-3199 GCA_031396005.1 Burkholderiales bacterium | reverse complement strand
CTGGCCGAGGAAGCCCTGCAGCGGGATGCCGAAAATTTCCATCGTCGTGCTTCGCGTCGGCGCTTTTTAGTTCACGTTACTTCCAGAGCGGGCACTTGGTGTCGGCCTTGGTCGTCCACGCCGCGTCGCCCTTGATCGTCTCGACCACGTTGTAGTAGTCCCACGGCTCGGTCGATTGCTCGGGCGTCTTGACCTGCATCAGGTACATGTCGTGGACCATGCGGCCGTCCTCGCGGATGGTGCCGCCCTTGGCGAAGATGTCGTTGATCTTGGTCTTCCTCAGCTGAGCCAGCACCTTGTCGCCATCGTCGCTGTTCACGGCCTTGACCGCGTTCAGGTAGTTCAGCGTCGCCGAGTAGTCGCCGGCCTGCAGCGACGACGGCATGCGCTTCATCTTGTCGAAGAACTTGCGGCTCCAGGCGCGTGTCTCGGCGTCGCGGTTCCAGTACCAACTGTCGGTGAGGTACATGCCTTGCGTCGTCTTCAGCCCGAGCGAGTGGATGTCGTTGATGAAGACCAGCAGACCGGCCAGCTTCATCGACTTGGTGATGCCGAACTCGTTGGCCGCCTTGATGGTGTTGATGGTGTCGCCGCCGGCGTTGGCCATGCCCAGGATCTGCGCCTTGCTCGACTGCGCCTGCAGCAGGAACGAAGAGAAGTCGCTCGCCGACAGCGGGTGCTTGACCGAGCCGACGATGGTGCCGCCCGCCGCCTTGACGACGTTGCTGGTGTCGTTCTGCAGCGCTGCGCCGAAAGCGTAGTCCGCCGTCAGGAAATACCAGCTCTTGCCGCCGGCCTTGACCACCGCGTTGCCGGTGCCCTTGGCCAGCGCCACCGTGTCATACACCCAGTGCACGGTGTACGGCGTGCACTGGTCGTTGGTCAGCGCCGACGAGGCCGCGCCGACGACGAGATACGGCTTTTTCTTCTCGGCCGCCACCTTGGCCATCGCCAGCGCGGTGCCGGAATTGGTGCCGCCGATCAGCATGTCCAGGCCCTGCGTGTCGAACCATTCGCGTGCTTTCGCGGCGGCGATGTCGGCCTTGTTCTGGTGGTCGGCGAACAGCACCTCGACCTTCTTGCCGGCCACAGTGCCGCCGGCATCGGCAATCGCCATCCTGATCGCTTCGACGCCACCGGGGCCATCGATGTCGGCGTACAGGCTCGACATGTCGGTGATGATGCCGATCTTGATCACGTCGCCGGAAATTTGCGCTTGCGCGGGGGCGACGGCGCCGAACAGCGTGGCGCAGGCCAGCGTGCAGGCGGCGGTGAGTTTCTTCAGTTTCATCGCGGAGTCTTTCGTGGGTGGGATGGGAAAAGATCGGGCGCGGATCACACGCCCAGGTACTCGTGCAGCCGCCCGAGGTTGTCGGGCAACTGTGCTTGGGTGAATTCCTGCAGCACGCGGCCGTGCTCCATGACGTAGAAGCGATCCGCCAGCGGCGCGGCGAAACGGAAGTTCTGTTCCACCATGACGATGGTGTAGCCCTGCTGGCGCAGCGTGCCCACCATTTCGGCGAGCTTGTGCACGATCACCGGGGCCAGGCCCTCGGAGATCTCGTCGAGCAGCAGCAAGCGTGCGCCCGTGCGCAGGATGCGCGCCACGGCCAGCATCTGCTGCTCGCCGCCCGACAGGCGCGTGCCCTGGCTCGCCGCGCGCTCGCGCAGGTTGGGAAACATGGCGTAGATCTGCTCGACGCTCAGGCCGCCTTCGGCCAGCGTCGGCGGCAGCATCAGGTTCTCCTCGGCCGACAGGCTCGAAAAGATCGCCCGCTCTTCCGGGCAGTAGCCGATGCCGAGCTGCGCGATGCGGTGCGTCGCCATCGCGATCACCTCGTTGCCGCGCACGCAGATCGAGCCCTTGCGGCTGCCGGTCAGCCCGAGGATGGCGCGCAGCGTGCTGGTGCGGCCGGCGCCATTGCGGCCGAGCAGCGTCACGACCTCGCCTTCCTTGACGTCGAAGGTCACGCCGTGCAGCACATGCGACTCGCCGTACCAGGCGTGCAGATCCTTGACTTCGAGCATCGGGCCCGCCGCCATCAATGAGCTCCTTTCAGCTCGGCATCCGCGCTACCCATGTAGGCCTCGATCACCGCCGGGTTCTTCGACACCACTTCGTACGGTCCTTCGGCCAGCGTCGCGCCGCGCTGCAGCACCGTGATCGTGTCGGCGATGCTGGCGACGACGCTCATGTTGTGCTCGACCATCAGCACCGTGCGGTTCGCCGCCACCTTCTTGATGAGCTGGCGGATGCGGTCCACGTCTTCGAGGCCCATGCCCTGCGTCGGCTCGTCGAGCAGCATCAGCTCGGGCTCCATCGCCAGCGTGGTCGCGATCTCGAGCGCACGCTTGCGGCCATAAGCGAGCTCGACCGTCGGCGTGCTCGCATAACTCTCCAGATCGACCTCGCGCAGCAACGCCAGCGCGCGCTCGTTCAGCGGCTGCAGGCTGCGCTCGCTGCGCCAGAAGTGGAACGAGGTGCCGAGCTTGCGTTGCAGTGCCACGCGCACGTTCTCCAGCACCGACAAGTGCGGGAACACGGCTGAAATCTGGAACGAGCGGATGATGCCGCGGCGCGCGATGTGCGCCGGCGCCTCGCGCGTGATGTCGGTGCCGTTGAACAGGATCTGACCCGCGGTCGGCGCGAGGAACTTCGTCAGCAAGTTGAAGCAGGTCGTCTTGCCGGCGCCGTTGGGTCCGATCATGGCGTGGATGCTGCCGCGGCGCACGCGCAGGTTGACCTTGTCGACGGCGACGAAACCCTTGAACTCTTTCGTCAGCTCGCGCGTCTCGAGAATGATCTCGCTTGCCTCACCCATGGCGCTCACTGCGGCTTGCCCCCGAGGCGCTGCGTCAGCCGTGCCGCCACATCGGTCACGTGGCGTCGCTGCGCCTCGCGCGCCGCCACCTGGCGCGGCGACTTCTGCAAACACATGCCGATGCCCGCGACCACGCCGCCGCGGCTGTCGAACACCGGCGCGCCGATGCAATAAACACCTTCGCGCACGCCCTCGTCGTCGACGCTGTAACCACGCGCGCGCACCTCGGCCAGCTGGGCGCGCAGCGCGTCGAACGTCGGCGCCTCGCGCCGCGCCATCGGCGCCAGCTCGGCGCTGCCGAGCAGCGAGCGCAGTGCGCCGTCGCCTAGGTGCGCCAGCATCGCCTTGCCCGAAGCCGCCAGGTAAGCCGGCAAGCG
>JANNJX010000071.1:0-6897 GCA_031396005.1 Burkholderiales bacterium | reverse complement strand
CGGGCTCGACAACAGCGACTACGGGCGCTGGGTGCATGCGCTGCTGTACCGCTTTCACACGCAGCGCAGCGGCAGCGATGATCACGCTGAGCTGCTCGCCGCCGCCCAGGCCGAGCAGTCCGCGCTCGAACTCGACAGCGCCGCGATGCTGCCGTTTCGCGCCGGCTTCGACGCCTTCGCCGCCGACTACCTGGCGTGGCTGCACGAGCACGAAGCCGATGGCTGGCGCTTTGTCAGCGGCGAAGTCGATCGCCGCTGTGCGCCGCCCGATCTCGACGGCGTCGTGCTCGACGGGCGGCTCGACCGCATCGATGCGCACGACGACGGCACGGCCATGCTGATCGACTACAAGACCGGCAGCCGCGACAAGGTCAAGAAGCGCCTGGACGCACCGCTCGAAGACACGCAGCTCGCTTTCTACGCCGCGCTGCTCACCAGCGAAGGCCATGAAAGCCCGCCGCGCGCGATCTACCTGTCGCTGGTCGAGCGCAGAACGCCGAAGCGCTTCGAGCACGACGACGTGGCGCTCAGCGCCGCGCTGCTGATCGATGGGCTGTCGTCCGATCTGGCAGATCTGCGCGCCGGCGCCCGCGCGCCCGCGTTGGGCGAGGGCGACGTTTGCGAGACCTGCGAAGCGCGCGGCCTGTGCCGGCGCGATCACTGGAGCGCTGGCGCTTGAGTCCACCGAACACTGACGCCGCTTACCAGCTCGACGGCGGCGCAGCTGCGCGCGACGCGTTCTACGCCGTCGCCTGCGACCCGCGCCGCCACGTCGCCGTCGAGGCGTGCGCGGGCGCCGGCAAGACCTGGATGCTCGTCGCGCGCATCGTGCGCGCGTTGCTCGGCGGCGCACAGCCGCAGGAAATTCTGGCCATCACCTTCACCCGCAAGGCGGCCGGCGAAATGCGCACGCGGCTGTCGACGTGGCTGCACGATTACTCGACGCTGACGCCCGCCGAAGCCACGACGCGCCTGTTGCAGTTCGGCATCGACCCGGCTGAAGCGCAGCAGCGCGCCGCCGATCTGATCGGCTTGCACGAACGCGTGCTGACCAGCGGCCGCAGCGTCGAGGTGCGCACGATGCACGCCTGGTACGCGCAACTGCTGGCCGCCGCGCCGTTCGATCTGCTCGCCGACCTCGGCCTGTCACCGGCCATGACGCCGCTCGAAGACACCGACGACCTGAAGCCGGCGTTGATGCGCCGCTTCCATTCGGCGGTGCAGCGCGACGCGGCGTTGCTCGAAGATTACCGCCGGCTGGCCGTGCGCCACGGCCGCTACGCGCTCGGCCAGTGGTTCGACGAAGCGCTGCAACGTCGCACCGAGATCGAGCTTGCTGCGCAGGCCGGCGTGCTCGATGGCAGCGTGCCGGCCGCTGCGGACCCGCAGCCGGCAGCGCGCGTGCGCGATGCGTTTTTCGTCGTCACGGCGCAGTCGCTGGCACGTCAGCTCGCGCAGCGCGACAAGTACAGGAACCTGACGCAACCGGCGGCCGACGGCTTGATGGAGGCGCTGTCGCTGCCGGACGATCGCCAGGCATTCGAGCGCTTTCACGCTGCGCTCTTCACCAAGGACGGCGCGCCGCGCCAGAAGCTCGGCGACTCGCCCGCCCAGGCAGGGCTGTGCGCTGCCCTCGTGCAGATGCGCGAGCAGATAGCGCAGCAGGACGCGCACGAAGATCACCTCTCGATGTCGCGCCTGTCGCGCTGCCTGTTCGCCGAATATGCAGCCCTCAAGCAGCGCCTGGGGGTCGTCGACATGAACGACTTGGAGCGCGTTGCGGTGGCGCTGCTGTCCGAGCACACGCTGTCGGGCTGGGTCCAGCAGCGCCTGGACGCGCGCGTGCGTCACCTGTTGATCGACGAGTTCCAGGACACGAGCCCGCTGCAATGGCAGGCGCTGCAATCGTGGCTGGCCGCATATGCCGGCGCCGGCGGTGGCATGGAAGCGCCGCGCGTCTTCATCGTCGGCGACCCGAAGCAGAGCATCTACCGCTTTCGCCGCGCCGAGCCGCGGGTGTTCGCTGCGGCACAGCACTTCGTCGTCGAGGCGCTCGGTGGTTGCATGGCGGCGTGCGATCACACGCGGCGTTGTGCGCCGGGCGTCGTCGCTGTCATCAACGGCGTCTTCGGCGTTTGGAAAGGCGAGGGCGGCTTGCCGCAGTGGCGCGATCACACGACCGAAGTGACGCACGACGGCGACGGGCCCGCGCTGACGAGTCTGCCGAGCGCCGAGCGGCCCGCGAAGGCACCACGTGCGCAGGCCGCAGAGCGCATCTGGCGGCCGTCGCTGACGACGCCGCGCGTCGAAGCCAAGGCCGTGCTGCGCGAGACTGAAGCGTTGCAGGTGGCGCAGACCATCGACCACCTGATCCGCGTGCAAGGCGTGCCGGCGCAGGACATCCTCGTCCTGGCGCGCAAGCGTTCGGTGCTGGCGCTGGCCGCGGATGCGCTGGCGCTGCACCGTGTGCCGCATGTGGCACCGGAAGACTTGCTGCTCGCGCAGCTGCCCGAGGTGCAGGATTTGCTGGCGCTGCTCGATGTGCTGGCGTCGCCGACGCAGTCGCTGTCGTTGGCACGCGCGCTGAAGAGCCCGCTGTTCGGCGTCGATGATGCGGCGCTGCTCGAGTTGTCGCTGCGCGCTCGCAACGCCGCAGGCTGGTGGCCGGCCTTGATGGCATGCGGCGCAGCAGCCGGCGCGGCGCTGCACCGAGCCGCCACGCTGTGCGCAGCCTGGTCGCAGGCCGCGCCGACGCTGCCGCCGCACGACCTGCTCGACCGCATCGTGCACGAGGGTGAGCTGATGCCCCGCCTGGCCGCGGCCGTGCCGGCCGAGCGCTGCGCGCGTGCGCAGGACGCGGTGCGTGCGCTGCTCGCCGCCGCGCTCGAACTCGACGGCGGCCGCTACGCCTCGCCCTACGGCTTTGTGCGCGCACTGCGTTCGCGCAAGGTCAAGGCGCCGGCATCACAACAAGAGGGCGCCGTGCGCCTGCTGACGATCCATGGCGCCAAGGGCCTCGAAGCGCGCGTGGTGTTGCTGATGGACGCGCAGGCCGAGCCGCCGAAGGTCGAGACGGCAGCGCTGCTGGTCGAGTGGCCGGTGGACGCGGCGCAACCGGCGTGCGTGGCCTTCGTCGCCTCGCACGCGCGCTGTCCGCCGTCGTTGCAGCCGCTGCTGGCGTCTGAAATGGCAGCGCGCGCGCGCGAAGAGGCCAACGCGTTGTATGTCGCGCTGACGCGCGCCGAAGAACAAGTGTTCATCAGCCGCACGCCACCGCGCAGCGTCAACGAGGCTGTGCCGTCGTGGTGGACGCGGCTCGAACCATGGGCCGCAGCGTGGTCGGCGCCGGACGCGGCGACGACGGTCGATGATGATGATGATCGTGCCCAGGTCGTGTCGCTGCCGCTGCAACGCCGTGAGAGCGCGGCCAGGGCGTCGGGTCAGGCGCCGCCCGTCGCCGACGCGGCCGCCGCGGCGCTCGGCCAGGCGGTGCACCGCGCGCTGGAGTGGGCCTCGCGCGAGAGCGCACACGATCTGGCCGCCCTCGCGCAAGCCGCGGCGGCAGCGTTCGGCGTGCCCGATGCCCGCCCGGTGCTGGCGATGGCACAACGCGTGCTGGGCAGCCCGGCCTGCCGGCACTTTTTCGATCCGCGCTCGATTGCGTGGGCCGGCAGCGAAGTCGCTGTTGCCTCGGCCGATGGCCAGCCGCGCCGCATCGACCGGCTGGTGCGGCTGGCCGGGGCCGAGCGTGTCTGGTGGGTGCTCGACTACAAGCTCGGTCTGGCGCCGCAGGACGACGCTGCGCTGCTGGCGCAATTGGCCGACTACCGCGCGGCCGTGTCGGCGTTGGCGCCGGGCGAGACAGTGCGGGCGGCGTTCATCACCGCGACCGGCGAGTTGATCGAGCCCGCACGCTGAATCGCAGCGCTGCCGGGTGCGGCGCCAAATGCGGCGCCAAACGGCTGTTGTTCGCTGCATCGCACCGCCGTTCCCCGCGTTCCAATGCAATGCTCATGGGTCCCAACTTCGACCCCACTCCCGCCGCGACCCGGCGCTTTGGCCGCTTCGAGCTGCGGGCCTTGCTCGGCCGCAGTTCGCGCTGCATGGCTTGGCGTGCCCACGATCCGCGCAGCGCGCAGGAACTGGTGCTGGTGCTGCCGAGGCGTCAGCCGGTCAGCGCGGCCGTGCTCGCCCAAACGCTCGACGAAGCGCGCCGCGCCGCGCGCCTGCAACACCCGCACCTGGCGCATGCGGTCGAAGTCGGCGAGCAGGAGCGCTGGCCGTACATCGCCTACGACGCAAGCGGCGATACGCTGCAGGCGCGCCGACCCGCACCGAACGGCGATGCGCTGTACGCGGCGCGCTGCATCGCCCAGTGCGCCACCGCGCTGGCCTTTGCGCATGACGGCGGCCACGCGCACACCGATCTACAGCCGTGGCTGGTGAATCTGAGCGACACCGGGTCGGTGCGGCTGATGGGTCTGGGGCTGCTGCCGGCACTGCTGCCCCGAGCCGCAGAGGGGGCTGCCGAGTCTGCCGAGCAGCGCCTGCGCCGCGGTGCGCGTGAAGCGGCGGAGAACGACGTGCTGGCGCTGGCCTTGTTGCTGCATGGCCTGCTGGCCGGGACACCGGCGCTGGGCGAGCCCGACATCGGCGCGGCGCTGCTGCGTCTGGCCCCCGCCGGCCGCGAGCCGATCCGCTTGCCGTGGGACGTGCCGCGACCGATCCCCGAGGCGTTGCGTGCGATTGCCAACCGCGCCACCGACCGCCAGGTTCGGCAGCGCTTTCGCAATCCGCGCACGCTGGCGCGCGCGCTCGAAGGCTGGCTCGAACAGGAGTCTCAACAAGACGGCGACGCGCATGCGCAGCTGTTGGATCGCGTGCGCCAGCTCGGCATGTTGCCGGCGCTGCCCGGCGCCGCAGCGCGCGTGGCGCGGCTGGCGCTGATGGACGGTCAGCACACGGAAACGCTGGCCGGCCTCGTCATGCACGATGCGGCGCTGACGCTCGAATTGCTGCGCGCCGTCAACAGCGCCCAGGTGCGCGGCACGCAGGTCTCGGGCAACGGCCCGGTGCTGACGGTGCGCCGTGCCATCGCCATGATCGGCCTCGAAGGCGTGCGCCGCAGCGCGCTGGCGATGCGCGATTGGCCCGGGCCGCTCGATGCCGCAGGCGCCGCCGAACTCGATCTCGCGTTGGCGGCAGCGCAACGCGCGGCGCGGCTGGCGCAAGCCCTGCGGCCCGCCGGCTACGACGGCGAAATGGCGGCGCTGGTGACGCTGCTGCAAAACCTCGGCCGCCTCGTGCTGCAGTACCACCAGCCCGAAGAGATGCGCCAGGTGCAGCGTCTGATGCAGCCCGCGCCGGCCGCCGCGCCGGGGCTGGCCGATCAGCCCGGCATGTCGGAGCAGGCGGCCGGGTTCGCCGTGCTCGGCGCCGACATCGACGGCATGGCCCAGGCAGTGGCGCGCTGGATGGGCTTGGGGGGCAGCGACGACGCGGTGCTCCTGTTGATGCGGCGCCTGCCGCTGGAGCAGCCGGTGCGTGCCGCCGACAGCGACGACGAGGTGCTGCGCGCGCTGGCCAGCGCCGCCAACGAAACGATCGACGTGCTGGCATTGCCACAGGCGCGCCAGGCCGCGGCGATCGAGCGTGTGGCCAAACGTTACGCGCGCGTGCTCGACATCAGCGCGCGTGATCTGACGGCTGCATTGGAGGCCAGCCAGAGACAGGACGCGCGCACAGGCGAGGCAACGGCGTAGCGTCGCTGCGCGAAGCGCCAGCGCGATCCAAGCAACCGCCGCGGATCCGGCTCCGCCGGTCCGCCAGCGGTGCCCCCTTGAGGGGGGAGCGGCGCAGCCGCTTCGGGGGTGGGCCTACTACGCGGGCAAGCCGTAGCGCTGCAACGACGACGCGTGCTGACGCAGGAAGTCGGCATGGAACCAGACCGCGTTCAAGGCCCGCTTGGCGCCGTGCAGCGGCGCCAGGCCCCAGCGGTGATTGACGAGGCCATGGCGGCGCAGGATCAGCGTGAAGCCGCTGTAGCCGCGCTGGTCCATCAGCGCCATCAGCGCCAGCATCGAGGCGTCGCGCTCGGCGCGCTGGGCCGGCGGCACTTCGGTCAGCAGAACAGGGCGCTCACGCTCGATGGTTTGCGACAGGTTGGCGATGACGTGGAATTCGTCGTAGTCGCCGCCGATCTTGATCAGCGCCGGGTGCTCCTGCTGCAGCACATCGTCGGTCAGGCCGTCGCGCTCGACGACGATGTTGGCGATGCCGTTGGCGGCGATGTCGCGCTCGACATGCGCGGTGTTGCTCGGGTTGGCGTCGAAGCACAGCACCTTGCCGCGGTGGCCGACCAGGCGCGACGCCACCAGCGCGAAGCTGCCGCGGTGCGCGCTGACATCGACCACGGTGTCGCCGGGCTCCAGCAAATCGAGCATGAAGAGCTGGTTGTTGAGGTCGATCCAGCGGCCGAGGAAGTAGGTCGAGCGGTCGGACCAGTGGGACAGGTCCAGGCTCATCTCGAAGCCGTGAAGCTTGCCGCGCACGGTGCGGCTCGGCGCTTCGGCCCAGAACCATTCGCGCTGCTGCTCGGTGCCCACCGCCCAGCGATAGACATAGCCCCAGCCTGGCAGCTCGCGCAGGATGTACGGACGCGCCAGGCTGATGATCAGTTCCTGCATTGACTCTACGATGCGAGTGCGCAGGGGGCGTGGTCGGGCTGCTGAGCGATGCATGGTGGGCGAATGTGCAGCGGACCGGTCTGGCGGCCCATCCCCAATACGAAGTGGGGTGACGAGCCTTTACCCCGGCACTGGTTGCAACGCTAAGGGCTGCTTGGTTCCCCACCTGACCCGGTTGGGCGTACTTCCATGCGGGAAGGCCCGTCGAGTT
>JANNJX010000052.1:0-13841 GCA_031396005.1 Burkholderiales bacterium | reverse complement strand
GTCGCCCGGCGTGCCGGCCGGCGCCAACAGGCCGAACCACGAGCTGGCTTCGTAGCCCTTGAGCGCCGCGCCGCCGGCCTCTTCGACCGTCGGCAACTCGGGCAGCGCGGCCGAGCGCGCGGCACTCGTCACCGCCAGCGCCTTCAGCCGGCCCGACTTGATGTGCGGCAGCGCCGAGGGCAGGTTATCGAACATCAGATCGGTGTTGCCGCCGATGAGGTCGATCAGCGCCGGGCCCGAGCCGCCGTACGGCAGGTGCAGCATGAAGGTGCCGGTCATGCTCTTGAACAACTCGCCGGCGAGGTGGATCGAGGTGCCGTTGCCGGAACTCGCCATGTTCAGCTTGCCCGGCCGCTTGCGCGCGAACTCGATCAGCGTGGGCACGCTGTCAATGCCGTTCTGCTGCGCGTGTACCGGGTTCATCACCAGCACGTTCGGCACGCCGGCGACCAGCGTCACCGGCGCGAAGTCCTTGACATGGTCGTACGGCATCTTGGCGTACAGCGCCGGGTTGATGGCGTGCGTGCCGACCGTGCCCATGAGAAAGGTGTGGCCGTCGGGCGCGGCCTTGGCCACGTCGGCGGCGCCGTTGTTGCCGCCGGCCCCGGGCTTGTTCTCGACCACCACCGGCTGGCCGAAGGCACGCTGCAACTCCGGCGCCAGTGCGCGGGCCAGGATGTCGGTGGTGCCGCCGGCGGCGAACGGCACGATGTTGCGTACGGCCTTGGCCGGCCACGCGGACTGCGAATGCGCTGCCAACGGCAGCAGGGCAGCGCCGAGCACGAGGCGGCGTCGATCGATGTGGAACGGGTTCATCGCTGGTTCTCCTCGCACGGCGGTGCGCGGCAGTCTAGCGGTTGAGTCGCTGTCGGCGCTTCACAGCGCGCAGCAAAAAAGACGGGGAGCGGGACGTGTGTTGGCACCGATGCGCTCTCCTCACCAGCGCCGCGCCCGCCCCCCTTGGACGTCAACCTTGTGTCCGAAACCTGCTAGTCCACTGGTGACGTTTGCGGGCTTGTTGTTGTTCTCGTTTTTCGAGTTCAGCCGCGCTTGAAGAAAAAGCAAAGTTGCGCCGGCGAGTGTGCCGACTGCAGCACACGCGGTGGCGTGACGGACTTGGCGGCCGTCGGTTTTTGTGTGTTCGCAGATGCAGCGGCGGCAGCGGCCACGGCCATCGCGGCAGCGGCGGACTTGGCGATCGGGCGGGAATGCAAAACCATGTTGTGCTCCTCGGCTCTTAAGGCTCTTCAGTCGGCCGCCAGCGCGAACGCCGCTCGGCCGATCCATAACGACAGATCGGCGCCTCGCGGCAAGCGCGCCGCTCCATTCGAAAGCCGCAACAGCGACGACGACCCCCGCGGCGTGCGCGCGGTCGCAGCGCGAAGGCGTTGCGGCGTGAGCATCGGGCGGCTGGCATTCGTGCGCATGATGGGTCTTTCAGTAGGGTGGTGTTGTCAGCGTGGAGAGCACGGTGCCTCGCGGCACGGCATACGAGGTGCAGCTTTTGTGCCAAGGCTGGCGAGGCGATGCGCCGTGAGGTCGATCACGAAGCGCCGCGCACGCACCGACGCGCCGAGTGCTGCGCACAACATCGCGATACAACGCGAGCAGCTTTGGGCGCCAGGAACCGTTCGGTCGTCAGGCCGCCGCACGGTACCCGCGCGGAATCGCCGCCAGCAGTCGCTGCGTGTACGCCTCGCGCGGCGCCGCCAGAATCTGCGCCGCGCTGGCCTGCTCGACCACCACACCGTCCTTCATCACCAGCACCTCGTCGCTGATGAACCGCACGACGGCGAGGTCATGGCTGATGAAGACATACGCCAGGCCGAACTCGTCCTGCAAGTCCTTGAGCAGGTTGAGCACCTGCGCCTGCACCGACACGTCGAGCGCGCTCACCGCCTCGTCGAGCACCAGCACCTCCGGATTCAACGTCAGCGCACGCGCGATGGCGATGCGCTGGCGCTGGCCGCCGGAAAACTCGTGCGGGTACTTGCTGAACGCGCTGCCGTCGAGGCCCACCTTGCCGAGCAGAACGCGTGCTTTTTCCTCGCGCGCAGCGGTCGAGTCGCCGATGCGGTGGATCTGCATCGGCTCGATCAGCGTCTGGCCGATCGTGAAGCGCGGGTTCAGGCTCGCGTACGGGTTCTGGAACACGACCTGGATGCGACGCCGCATCGGCTGGCGTTCGCTATCGGACAGCTTGAGCAGGTTCTTGCCGCCGAAGATCGCCTCGCCCGACATCGGGCCGGTGTTGCTCTCGTGCAGGCGCAGGAGCGACAGGCCCATCGTCGTCTTGCCCGAACCGGATTCACCAACGACGCCGAGCGTGTGGCCCTTCTTTAGTTGGAACGTGACGTTCTGCACGGCTTTGAATTCACGGCGGCCGAACAGGCCCTGCTTGATCCAGAAGCTCTTGCTGAGGCCTTTGACTTCGAGCACGACCGGCGCGTTGGCATCTTTCGGTTTGGCGTGCTCCTGCATCTTGCGGCCGGCGATGTGGTCGTCGATCACCGTCAGCCGCGCCGGATGCCGCTCCAGACTCGGCCGGCAGGCCAGCAGCGCCTGCGTGTAGGCGTCCTGCGGCGCGGCGAAGATGTTGGCCACGGGGCCTTGCTCGCGCAGGATGCCGTGGCGCATCACCAGCACTTGGTCGGCGATCTCGCCCACCAGGCCGAGGTCGTGGCTGATGAAAAGCACGCTCATGCGGTGCTTCTGTTGCAGCGTCGCGATGAGCTCGAGAATCTGGCGCTGGATCGTCACGTCCAGGGCCGTTGTCGGCTCGTCTGCTATCAGCAACTTGGGCTCGCAGGCCAGCGCCATCGCGATCATCACGCGCTGCTGCTGGCCGCCGGAAAGCTCGTGCGGGTAGGCGTTCAGGCGCCGTTTCGGCTCGGGCATACCGACTTCGACCAGACATTGCTCGGCGCGCTGCAGTGCGGCGCGCTGGCCCATCTTCATGTGTTTGATCAGCGGCTCGATGAGTTGGTCGCCGACGGTGAAGACCGGGTTCAGCGACTGCATCGGGTCCTGGAAAACGCAGGCGATCTCCTTGCCGCGCAGGCGCTGCAGCTCGGCCAGCGGCGTTCGCAGCAGGTCTTTACCCTGCCAGAGAATTTTTCCGCTGCGCTCGGCGTTGTCGGGCAACAGGTTCAGGATCGACATCGCGGTGACGCTCTTGCCCGAACCCGATTCGCCGACCAGCGCCACCGTGGTGTTCTCTTCGATGTCGAAGCTCACGCCCTTGACGACCTCGGCGCGCTGCATCACACCCTTGACTTTGCCCATGCGGAAGGCGACGCGCAGGTCTTGGATGGACAAAAGCGTCATTCCAGCCCCCTCAACTTCGGATCGAGCGCATCGCGCAGCGCATCGGTCATCAACGAGAACGCGGTCACGAACACCGCCATGAACAGCGTCGCCGCAGCGAGTTGCCACCAGTGGCCGAGGATCAGCTCGCTCTGCGCTTCGGCGAGCATCGTGCCCCAGGACACGTCATCGACACCGACGCCCAGGCCGAGGTACGACAAGATCACTTCGGCCTTGATGAAGCCGACGACGAGGATGCTCATGCGCACCAGCACGACGTGGCTGACGTTGGGCAGGATGTGCGTGAAGATGCGGCTCCACACCGAGGCGCCGATGGCCTCGGCCGAGCGCACGTACTCGCGGCTGCGGTGCTTGATGAACTCCGAGCGCACTTGTCTGTACAAGCCTGCCCAACCGGTGAAGCCCAGGATCAACACCACGTTGACCACGCCCCGCTGGTTCAGCGCCGCAGTGATGGCAAAAATCAGCAGGATGCCTGGGATGGCCTCGATGACGTTGTAGAACCACTCCAGAAAGTCACCGACCTTGCCCCCGAAGAAGCCTGACAGCGCGCCGAGCAGCGTGCCGATCAGCGTCGCCAGCAGCGCCGCCATGACGCCGACGAACACCGAGACCTGCGTGCCCTTGACCGCCTTGGCCCAGACGTCGCGGCCGAAGCGGTCGCCGCCCATCGGCAGCGTCTCGGCTTTGACGACCTCTTCGGTCTTGAACTTGGCGGCGCGCTCGTCCCACTCCTTGTACTTCGGCGCGAGCGGGTCGATCGCCGACAGATTGACGTTGGGGCCCTTCGGCACTTCGATCGCGCCGATCGCCTCGGCCGGCCGCGGCCCGAGGAAGCCCGGCGGTGCGTTGGCAACGCCGACTTCCTTCTGCCAGTTCTTGGCGACAAAGCCGAGCGCGGCGAACAGGATCAACAGCAGGAAGGAAATGACGATCAGCGCCGAGACCATGCCGACACGGTCGCGCTTGAAGCGCAGCCACGCCGAGTGCCAGACGCCGTCGCCGCGCTCACTCCCTGCCCCAGGCAGGGGGAGGGCCGGGGTGGGGGTCGAGCCTTGCCCGATGGCAGGCGCGCTCACTTGAGAACCACCCGCGGATCGACGACCTTGAACAGCACATCGACGATCAGGTTGATCAGCATCGTGATCGCCGCCAGGTACACCGTCACCGCCTGGATCACCGGGTAGTCGCTGCGGTTCACGGCCAGCAGCACCTCGCGCCCCAGGCCCGGGATCGAGAAGAAGACCTCGATCAAGAACGCGCCGACGAAGATGCCCGGCAGTTGCAGCCCGATGTTGGTCAGGATCGGAATCATCGCGTTGCGCAGCACATGCTTGAACAGGATCACGTTCTCGGTCAGGCCCTTGGCGCGCGCGGTGCGCACATAGTCGTGGCCGAGTTCATCGAGAAAGAAGGTGCGGTACAGCCGCGTCTGCGGCGCCAGGCCTACCATCACCGCCAGCAGCACCGGCAGCGGGGCGTAGGTGACGAGGTTGGTCCACAGGCTGTCGCTCCAGCCCTGCACCGGGAACCAGCCGAGCTGGAAGCCAAAGACGTATTGCCCGACGATGATGTAAACGAGGAAGCTGATCGACAGCGCGATCGTCGTGATGATCATGATCGTGCGGTCGGCGAGCGAGCCGCGGCGGTAGGCGACCCACATCGCGATCGGCAGCGCCAGCAGCACGTCGAGCAGCAGGATCGGGATCATCACCGTCAGCGTGGCCGGCAGCCGCGAGGCGAACAGGTTGGCCACCGACTCGTTGGTGGCCCAGCTCTTGCCCCAATCGAAGGTGACGATGTTCTTCAGGTAGATGCCGAGCTGCGTCCACCACGGCTGATCGAGGCCGAGCTGCTGGCGGATCGCCGCGATCTGCTCGGGCGTGGCGTTCAAGCCGCCGAGGATTTCGGCAGGGTCGCTGCCGAAGTACTTGAAGAGAATGAACACCAGCAGCACCGCGCCGAACAGGGTCGGCACCATTTGCCACAGGCGCCGGATCAGGTAAGCCGCCATGTTGGTTCAGCCTCTTGTGGAGGCCTGCAAAAGACGCGCGAGTGTAGGGCGCGGCCCGACGCGGGTTCACCCGCATTTGCCCGCGCTGCTCGTGGGTTTGGCGTCTCGATAGACTGCGGGCTCCATCCGCTCGCACTCAAGAGCCATGAAAACTTCCCTGCTGCTGGCGCTGGTCACGAGCCTCGCGCTGGCGTGCGGCAGCGCTGCGGCGCAAGCGCCGAAGAAGGTGCTGCCCAATCAGGTGGCGCAGCCCCTGAAGGTGCTGCGTTATGCGTTCCCGGTCGCCGAAACCGGCTTCGATCCGGCGCAGATCTCCGACCTGTATTCGCGCACGGTCGCTTCGAACATCTTCGACGCACCGTTGACGTACGACTATCTGGCGCGGCCGGCGAAGTTCAAGCCGCAGACTGCAGCCGCGTTGCCCGAGATCACGGACGACGGCAAGCGCTTCGTGTTTCGTATTCGCCCCGGCATTTACTTCGCCGACGACCCGGTATTCAAAGGACAAAAGCGCGAATTGACCGCGGCCGACTACGTGTACAGCGTCAAGCGCCACTACGACCCCAAGTTCAAGAGCCCCAACCTCTTCCAGTTGGAGAACGCCAAGATCATCGGCCTGTCCGAGTTGCGGAAAAAGGCGATCGCCGGCAAGACGCCGTTCCCTTATGACACCGAGGTCGAAGGCCTGCGCGCGCTCGACCGCTACAGCTTCGAAGTGCGCTTGGCGCAACCGTCGCCGCGCCTCTACTACGTCTTCGCCGAAGGCGGGGTGATGGGCGCAGTGGCACGCGAGGTGATCGAGGCTTACGCTGGCAAAGAGATGGAGCACCCGGTCGGCACCGGGCCGTTTCGCCTCGCCGAGTGGCGGCGCAGCGCCAAGATCGTGCTCGAGCGCAACCCGAACTACCGCGACGATCCGTACGACGAAGAAGGCGCGGCCGACGACCCGGGTGCGCAGGCGATCGCTGCCAAGCTGGCCACCAGGCGCGTGCCGTTCGTCGATCGCGTCGAGATCAGCATCATTGAAGAGACGCAGCCGCGCTGGCTGGCGTTTCTGAACGGCGAGCATGACATGATCGACCGCCTGCCCAATGAATTCGCCACCATCGCCACGCCGAACAGCAAGCTGGCGCCCAACCTCGTCAAGCAAGGCGTGCGCATGGAGCGCGTGCCGCTGGTCGATTCGACGCTGGTCTATTTCGGCATGGAGCACCCGGTGGTCGGCGGCTACACGCCCGAGCGTGTGGCGCTGCGCCGTGCGATTGCGCTGGCTTACGACACGGATCGCGAGATCACCGTGGTGCGTCGTGGCCAGGCGATTCCGGCGCAAAGCATCATCCCGCCGCTGCTCTCGGGCTACGACCCCAAGCTGAAGACCGAGATGAGCCAGTACGACGTGCCGCGCGCTAAGGCACTGCTCGACCTGTATGGCTACACCGACAAAAATGGCGACGGCTGGCGCGACCTGCCCGACGGCGCGCCGCTGCTGCTCGAATATTCGTCGCAACCGGACCAGCTCTCGCGAACACAGCAAGACCTGTGGCAGAAGGCAATGAACGCGATCAACGTGCGCATCGAGTTCCGCATCGCCAAGTGGCCCGAGCAGTTGAAGCAAAGCCGCGCCGGCAAGCTGATGATGTGGGGCGTGGCCTGGGGCGGCACCAACCCGGACGGGCAGTACTACCTCGACCTGCTCTACGGCCCGAACAAGGGCCAGGCGAATCACGCCCGCTTCGATCTGCCGTCATTCAACACGCTGTACGAGCGCATCGCCGTCATGCCCGACGGCCCCGAGCGCGAAGCGCTGATGCGCGACGCCAAGCAACTCGCCATTGTCTATATGCCCTACAAGGTGAGCGCGCACCGCATCGCCACCGACCTGATGCAGCCGCAACTCGTCGGCTACAAGCGCCATCCGTTCCTGCGCGATTGGTGGCGGTATGTCGATATCGAAGCGACGCCGCCGCAATGAGAGCGCCGATGACGATGAGCTGGGTTCGCGCAGCGAGCGCAACCGTGCTCGGTCTCGTGCTGTGCGCAACGGTGCCGGCACAGGACCGAAGGGTGCTCAATCTGGCCTTCGCCAATGCCGAGACGACGATCGATCCGGTCAAGAGCAGCGACCTGTACTCGCGCGCTATCACCGCGCACATCTTCGAAGCGCTCTACACCTACGACCACCTGGCGCGGCCGGCGACGCCCAAGCCGCTGATCGCCGACGGCATGCCCGTGCCTTCGGCCGACTTCCGCACCTGGACGGTGAAGCTCAAGCCCGGCATCTACTTTCAGGACGACCCGGTCTTCAAAGGCCAGAAGCGCGAGGTCACGGCGCGCGACTTCGTCTACACCTTTCAGCGTATCGCCGACCCGGCCAACCGCAGCGCGTTGTGGAGCTGGATCGAGACATTCCAACTTCTCGGCCTGGCCGACCAGCGCAAGGCCGCGCTCGACGGCAAGAAGCCCTTTGATTACGACGCGCCGATCGAAGGCCTGCAGGCGCTGGACCGCTACACGATCCAGTACAAGTTGAAGGACCCGCGGCCGCGCCTGATCACCAGCATCCTGACCGGCTCCGACCTCACCGGCGCGCAAGCGCGCGAGGTGGTGGAGTTCTACGGAGACAAGATCGACGAACACCCGGTCGGCACCGGACCGTTCAAGTTGAAGCAGTGGCGGCGCAGCTCTCTGATCGTGCTCGAACGCAACCCCGACTACCGCGACATGCGCTATGACGAACGGCCTGCCGCCGACGACGCGCTGGGCCAGCAGATTCTCGCCCAGATGAAGGGCCGCAAGATCCCGATGATCGACGAGGTGCGCATCGCCGTCATTCCCGAGAGCCAGCCGTTCTGGCTGTCGTTCCTCAACGCGCAGGTCGATGCGCTGGTCACGTCCACGGGCTCGGTGCCCGGCGAATTCGTCAACCAGGCCATGCCCAACGGCAAGGTCGCGCCGAACCTGGCCAAACGCGGCATCGTCGGCCGGCAGCAGGTTAACTCGGACGTCGGCTACGTGTACTTCAACATGGACGACCCGACCGTCGGCGGCTACACCGCCGACAAGGTGGCGCTGCGCCGCGCCATCGGCCTGGCCTACGACGTCGACCGCGAGATCCGCACCATCCGCCGCGGGCAGGCGATTCCGGCACAGTCGATCCTGGTGCCGCACACCTACGGCTACGACCCGACCTTCAAGAGCGAGATGGGCGACCACGACCCGGCCCGCGCCAAGGCTCTGCTCGACCTGTACGGCTACAAGGACGTCGATGGCGACGGCTGGCGCGAGCTGCCCGATGGCAAGCCGCTGCTGATCACGCGCTCGACGTTGCCCGAGCAGATCTACCGCGAGTACGACACGCTGTGGAAGAAGAACCTGGACGCCATCGGCATCCGCACCGTGTTCAGCGTGCAGAAGTTCGCCGAGAGCCTGAAGCAGTCGCGCGCCGGCAAACTTCAAGTTTGGTCGCTGGCCGGCTCTGCGGCCGACCCCGACGGACAAGGCTCCTTGCAGCGCTTCGACGGCACGCAGATTGGCGGCCAGAACCAGGCGCGCTTCAACAACCCGCGCATGAACGAGATCTACAAGCTGCTCTCATCGCTGCCCGACGGACCCGAACGCAAGGCCCTCTTCAAGGAAGCGCAGGAGATCGGCGTGGCCTTCATGCCCTACAAGGGTTTGGGTCACCGCAAGTCCACCGACCTCTGGCACCCGTGGGTCATCGGCTTCAAGCGTCCGCTGTTCTGGCAGGAGTGGATGCACATGGTCGATGTGGACATGAGCCTGAAGCACGAGAAGCAGCCGTGAATTGGGCCGAGGCGTTGCCATGACCATGCGGCTGCGGACGGCCTGATGGCCTTGCGCCGACGCGCTGTGCTGGCCGCCGGCGGCGCGCTGCCGGCGGCGGCGCTGGCGCAGCCGTCGCGCCCGCCCGGCCGCAAGGTGCTGCGCCTGCCGATGCCGACACCGGAGTCGGCGCTCGACCCGGTGCAGACCAACAGCGACCTGCGCACCAGCGAGATCCTGTCGCACATCTTCGAAGCACCGCTGACCTACGACTATCTGGCCCGCCCGGCGCGCTTGGCCTTGTCCACCGCAGCGGCGATGCCCCAGGTCTCGGCCGACGGCAAGGCGTTCACCATCCGCATCCAGCCCGGCATCCTGTTCGCCGACGACCCGGCGTTCGGCGGCCAACCACGCGAGCTGACGGCGGCCGACTACGTTTACAGCATCAAGCGCTTCTACGACCCGAAGTACAACTCGGGCGACCTCTACAACTTCGAGCAGTTGAAGCTGCCCGGTCTGTCGGAGCTGCGCCAGCGCGCGGTCAAGGCGCGCACGCCGTTCGACTACGACGCTCCCGTCGAGGGCCTGCGCGTGCTCGACAAGCACACCTACCGCATCACGCTCGGCGTGCCCAACCCGCGCTTCATCTACACGCTGGCTGACCCGGTGTTCTGCGGCGCGGTGGCGCGCGAGGTGGTGGAAAAGTACGGCGACGCGATCGGCGCGCATCCTGTGGGCACCGGCGCCTTTCGCCTGAAGAGCTGGCGCCGCGCCTCGCGCATCGTGCTCGAACGCTCGCCCGGCTTTCGCGGTGTGCAGTACGTGGGCACGCCGGCCGACGAGCCGCTGGCGCAGCAGATCGCCGCGGCGCTCGAAGGCAAGACGCTGCCGCTGGTCGATGAGGTGGTGATCGACGTCGTCGAAGAAGACCAGCCGCGCTGGCTGACCTTCGTCAACGGCACCTACGCCTGGCTCGAAGTGCCCGGCTCGATGGCCAGCGTGGCCGCGCCCAACGGCGAGCTCGCGCCGTTTCTGGCGAAGAAGGGCGTGCGGCTGCAGAAGATGCTGCGCCCGGACATGGGCATGACCTTCTTCTACATGGAGCACCCGCTGGTCGGCGGCTACACGCCGGACAAGGTAGCGCTGCGCCGCGCCATCGGTCTGGCCTTCAACGGCCACGCCTACATCCGCCATGTGCTCGGCGGGCTGGCGATCCCGGCGCAGTCGACGATCGCCCCGTTCACCAGCGGCTACGACGCCGACTACAAGAGCGCGATGAGCGAGCACGACCCGGCGCGCGCCAAGGCCCTGCTCGACACCTTCGGCTACGTTGATCGCAACGGCGACGGCTGGCGCGAGTTGCCCGACGGCCAGCCGCTGGTGCTGAAGCTGGCGACGATGAGCGACCAGCGCTCACGCAAGGAGAACGAGCTGTGGAAGCGCAGCCTGGACGCGGTCGGCCTGAAGATCGAGTTCGAGGTCGCCACCTGGTCGGAGCTGTTGAAGCGCACGCGCGCCGGCACGCTGATGATGTGGGGCTACGCGTGGAGCGCCACCACGCCCGACGGCGGCTTTTTCCTCGGCATCGCCTACGGCCCCAACGCCGCCGAAGCCAACGACCCGCGCTTTGCCCTGCCGGCCTTCGACCGTCTGTTCGAAAAGCAGCTCGCCATGGCCGACGGCGCCGAGCGCGACGCGGTGATGCGGCGAGCCAAGGACCTGCTCGTCGCCTACATGCCGTTCAAGGCGCACGGGCACCGCATCCGCGTCGATTTGCTGCAGCCGGGCACGCAGAACTACTGGCGGCACCCGTTCATGCGCGACACGTGGGGGTTCATCGACGTGCCGGCGGAATGATCGGGCCGGGCCGCACGTAAGCCTACAGAACCCCGCAGCATGAGCGCCCCACCCGCCTTCCGTGAACAACTGCTCGCCGCCATTCCGCGCTTGCGGCGCTACGCGCGCTCGTTGGTGTTCGACAGCGCGACGGCCGACGATCTGGTGCAGTCGGCGCTCGAGCGCGCGCTCAACCACTGGCGGCAGTTCGATCCGAAACGCGATCTCGTGCTCTGGCTGCTGGCGATCGCGCACAACGCGTATCTCGACAGCCTGCGCCGCGACAAGCACCTGGACATCGTCTCGCCCGAGCGCGTGGCCGATGTCTTGGACCGCGAGCGCCGCCATGAGCCCGACATCGGTTTGCAGATGGATCTGAGCGCTGCACTGGCCCGCCTCGTGCCAGACCAGCGCAGCGCGCTGATGCTGGTCATCGTCGAGCAGCTCAGTTATGCCGAAGCGGCCGAGGTGCTGCATGTGCCCGAGGGCACGGTGATGAGCCGCGTCAGCCGCGCGCGCGTGCTGTTGCGCGGCTGGCTCGACGGCAGCGTGCAGCCCGCCGCACACATCAAACCGGACAAACCGGATCTGAGGCGGGTCATTTGATGAACCACCGCGACGACTTCACCGACACCGACCTCTCGGCCTGGCTCGACGGCGAAGGCAGTGCCGACGAGCGCGCGCGCATCGAAGCCCACCTGCGCAACGACGCCGACGCCGCGGCCAAGGTGCGCCTGTGGTCGGCCGACCGCGACGCGCTGCGCGCGCGCTTCGACGCCGTGCGCGGCGAAGACACGCCCGAGCGCCTGGCCAACACGGTGGCCAACGGCAAGCGCTGGAGCGGGCGCTGGCTGCAGGCTGCTGCGGTGGCGGCGCTGCTCGCAACCGGCGGCGTCATCGGCTCGGCGCTGACGTGGCAGGTGCAAGGCCAACGCATGGCAGCAGCGCAAGCCGGCACGCCGGCGGGCTGGGTGCAACGCGCCGCCTACGCGCACAGCGTCTTCGTGCCCGAGCCGCGGCACCCGGTGGAGGTGCGCGCGCAGGAAGAACATCTGTCGCGCTGGCTGACGCGGCGCATCGACATTCCGGTAAAACTGTTCGACCTGCGCGACGAAGGCTTCGAGCTGATGGGCGGGCGCCTGCTGCCCGATGCCGGCGGCAAGAGCGCGCAGCTCATGTACGAAAACGCGCGCAGCAAGGAGCGTGTCACCGTCTACCTGCGCAAGCCCGACGCCGACGCGCCGACGGCCTTCCGCTACCTGCAGCAAGGCAACTTGGGGACGTTCTACTGGGTCGAAGCCGGCGCCGGTTATGCGCTGGTCGGGCCCCTGCCGAAGGAGCGGCTGCTGGCTTTGGCGCAGGCGATTTATCGGCAGGGGGTGGCGCCGGTACCGGCGGCTGCATCGGCTCCGGGGCGCTGACTCTCGTTCCACGCCAGCGTATGATTCGGACCGAATTCAGTCCGCTGTGGAGAGAACCATGCCAGACGACATCATCAGCCTCACCGAGTTCAAGAACGATGCGAGCGGCTGGATCGAGCGGCTACAGAGCCAGCCGCCGGTGGTGTTGACGCAAAACGGCCGTGGCCGCGCGGTCGTTTTGAGCTACGACGCCTTCAGGGCAATGCAGGCCGAGGTGGCGATGCTGACTCGCCTGTCGCGCGCGGAAGACGACCTCAAGGCGGGCCGCGCCAAGCCGCAAGACAGCGTGCTCGCACAAGCGCGCTCACGGCTCACCAAGCGGTTGGCGAAACGGCCGGCTGCTCATGGCGCGGCGTGAGGTCTTTTGGTCGGAAGACGCGCAGCGCGAACTCGACGCGATCGTTGACCACATCGCAGACGCCAGTGCCATGGACGCCATGCGCGTCTTCGATCGTTTGGCCGAACAGGCCCGCAAACTGGAAACCGTCGCAGAGCGGGGCCGCCGCGTGCCCGAACTGGGCATGCGTGGCCGGAGATCGCAGGTGCGAGAACTGGTGGTTCGCCCATGGCGGCTCATCTACGCAGTGCATGACGGCCACGTGATGGTCATCGCACTCGTTGACAGCCGGCGCGACTTTCTGTCTTGGTTGGCCGCGCGGGGCGGGCTGTAGAACGCAGCTCACGTGGCCCCCGACGTGTCGCGCCGATAGAGCCAATCGCCTGCTTGCACATCCATCGCCATTGCCTGCGCCGCATCCGCACGCGAAAAGCCCAACCGTTCCAGCAACCGACACGAGCGCCTATTGCGCCGATCCACCGTGGCTACGCATTGCGTGACAGCGTAGTGCGCGATCAGGTGTTCAACCATCGCCTGCGTGGCTTCGCTGGCGATGCCTTGGCCCCACCGCGCCGTAGCCACTTGGTACGCGACCCATGCGCGGTGATCGTCCAACACCGTGGCTTGCACGAAGCCGATCGCGTCGGCATCGCCCTCGCGCAGCACGATCGCCCAGTTGAGCCAGTGTTCGCTGCCATCGGCCGAGCGCCGCGATTCGAGTTTGCGGTGGCGCTCGCGCAGCGCGTCGAGCGACGACGGTGCACCGTGGTCGAGGTACTCGAGCTGGCGTGGATCGCACAGCACCGGGTACAGCGCATCGGCGTGCGCGGCCACGAGCGGTTCGAGGACGAGGCGCGATGTGTGCAGTGTTTGCATCGGCACGGATTGTGTGCTCCCTAGAATGCCGCGATGCCCGTGACCGACATCGCCGCCGTGGCCCGGCCGCACCGCTTCGCCGCCTGGCACCGCGCTGTCGTCGTCGTCGTGCTCGGCTTCGCATCCGGGCTGCCGCTGGCGCTCACCGGCCAGGCGATGCAGGCCTGGTTGTCGATGGAGGGGCTCGATGTGGCCACCATCGGGTTTCTCTCGCTGGTCGGCCTGCCCTACACCTTCAAGTTCCTGT
>JANNJX010000030.1:0-12531 GCA_031396005.1 Burkholderiales bacterium | reverse complement strand
GGCCAGCGCGGCCCGCTGCCGCGGCCTATCGAGCCGGCGGCGCTGGAATCGATGTGGTCGCCGCAGGAGAGAGTGAACGTGCAGCGCATGCTGGCGGCTTCGGCGGTGGGGTCGGCTGACTCGGTGCGCCGGCAACTGGCGTCGATCGCCGCGGAGACGGCGGCCGAGGAGCTGATCGTGGCCGGGGCGGTGCATGAGCATGCGGCGCGGCTGCGGTCGTACGGTTTACTCGCGGGGGCGGCGGCAGTTTGATCGAGATTAGCCAATTTAGCGATTCAGGATAAACAGGCTAATTTCAATATAAACTCCGCGTCATGGACCCGGTGCTGAACCCCTTTGCCCCTGGCGCGGGCACGCCGCCGCCGCAGCTCGCCGGCCGCGACGAGGTGCGCGAAACAGTGCGCGTGGCCATCGAGCGTGTGCGCCGCGGCCTGCCGACCAAGAGCGTGCTGATGGTCGGGCTGCGCGGCGTCGGCAAGACCGTGCTGCTCGACCGCATGCGCGACGATGCCGAAGCCAGCGGCATCCACAGCGTGCGCATCGAAGCGCCGGAGGGCCGTTCGTTGCCGGCGCTGCTGGCGCCGCAGTTGCGCCAGGCGATGCTGCGCCTGTCGCGCAACAAGAAAGCGCAGGAGGGCGCCAAGCGCGCGTTGCGTGCGCTGGCCGGTTTTGCCAAATCGCTGAAGGTGAAGTTCGCCGACATCGAGGTCGGCCTGGACTTCGACCCCGAGCCCGGCCTGGCCGACAACGGTGACCTCGAGCACGACCTGCAAGCCTTGCTCGAGGCGGTCGGCGTTGCCGCGCAAAAAGCCGAGACGGCGCTCGTGCTGTTTATCGACGAGCTGCAGTACGTCGAAGAGGCCGAGCTCGCGGCGCTGATCACCGCGCTGCATCGCTGCGCGCAGCGCCGTGTGCCGGTGATGCTGGTCGGCGCCGGCCTGCCGCAACTGCGTGGGCACATGGGCAATGCCAAATCGTATGCCGAGCGCCTGTTCGACTTCCCCGAGATCGGCCCGCTGAACGCGGCAGCGGCGCGACTGGCCATCACCCAGCCGGTGACTGACCAGGGCATGAAGATCGCCGCCGAGGCCGCCGACATGATCGTTGCCGAGTCGCACGGCTATCCGTACTTTCTGCAGGAGTGGGGCAAGCACGCCTGGGACACGGCTGCGGCGTCGCCGATTCGCGTGCAGGACGTCAAGGCCGCCACCGCGTCGGCCATCGCAGCACTCGACGAGAGTTTTTTCCGCGTGCGCTTCGATCGCCTCACGCCCGCCGAAAAGAAATACCTGCGCGCGATGGCCGAACTGGGCCCCGGGCCGCACCGCTCGGGCAGCATCGCCGAGGAGCTCGCGCGCGAGGTCACGTCGCTCGGGCCGACGCGCAACAAGCTGATTGCCAAAGGCATGATCTGGAGCCCGAACCACGGCGACACGGCGTTCACCGTGCCGCTGTTCGATCAGTTCATGCGGCGGACGATGCCGGGGGACGAGTGGCGCTAAAAGAGCGGTTCGGCGAGAAGCTGTCGTCGCCCGTTGTGCGGGCGTGATCTGCTCGTTTGATTTGCGGACTTATGGGCTGACTCGAGCCCTCGTCACCATGAGCCCGTCCAACAGCTTCTCGAGGTCGTCCGCAAGCACCGGCTTGACCAGGTGAGAGTCGAAACCGGCCTCCAGCGACCGGCGTTTGTCCTCCTCTGTGCCCCACCCGGTCAGCGCGACGATCACCATGTCCGTTGCCCACACCTGCTGTCGGATGTGCCGGCACACTTCGTAGCCGTTCAGCTTCGGCATCCCGATATCCAACAGCATCACGTCCGGCCTGAACGCTGCCGCGACGTCCAACGCCTGCAGGCCGTCGTGCGCCGTCTGCGTCTCATTGCCCATCATCGTCAGCATCATCGCCAGGCTCGTGGCCGAGTCCCGGTTGTCGTCGACGACCAGAATGCGCTGGCGTGCGGTGGGGTGGACCGGGTGGACCGGGTCGCAAGGCTTGTCTTCGACCGACGACGAGGCCACCGGCAGGCGCACGACGAATTGGCTGCCACTGCCGATGCCGTCGCTGCGGGCTTCGACCGACCCGCCGTGCATCTGAACCAGCCGCTGGACGATCGAAAGGCCGATTCCCAAACCACCCTGCGACCGTTCCAGGTTGCCGTCGACCTGTCTGAACATTTCGAAGACCTGCTGCAGCATGGGAGTGGCGATGCCGATGCCGTTGTCCTGGACCGAGACGACGGCTTCGGCTCCAACAAGTTGCACGCTCACCCGGATCCGGCCCCCACGCTGCGTGAACTTGGCAGCGTTGTTCAACAGGTTCGAGAACACTTGAGCCAGCCGGGTCAAGTCGGCGTCCACGGCGATCGGGCCGGGCGGCATGTCGATCAGCAACTCGTGATCGGCCTGTGCGATGGCCGGTCGGCTGGTTTCGATGGCTTGCGCAATGGCCTTTGCCAGGTCGATCCGCTCTTTGCGCAGATCGATCTTGCCGCGGCTGATGCGGCTCAGGTCCAGCAGGTCGTCGATCAGATGCACCATCTGCCCGAGTTGGCGTTCCATCATCGAGCGCACTCGCTCGCTCGTGCTCGCGTCGCCTGATGCCAGACGCATGATCTGCAAGCCGTTTCGAATCGGCGCCAGCGGATTGCGCAGTTCGTGCGCCAGCGTGGCGAGAAACTCGTCCTTGCGCTGGTCATGCTCCCGAAGACGGGCCACCAGCCGCTCTCGCTCTTGCTCGCTGCGTTTGCGGTCGGTGATGTCGGCCACGGTGCCGTCGAAACTCGACACCCGCCTCGTCGGGCCGGTGCCCTCGATGCTCGACCGCCCTTTGGCGTACACCCAGCGCAGCGACCCGTCCGCGTGGACGACCCGGTACTCGATCGCGTACGGCATGGGGTCGTCCAGCCGGGTCGCCGCTGTCACCGCCTCTTGCACCGCCGCCGCGTCGTCGGGGTGGATGGCGGCGAAGACCTCAAAGTAGTCCGTCTTCTCTTCGGTCATGCCGAAGATGGCGCGGAACCGGGCGTCGGTCTGGATGGTTCGGTTTGCCGGCTCGACGTGCCACATGCCGAGCTCGGCGGCGTCGAGGGCCAGCCGCTGCCGCTCCTCGCTGGCCCGCAGCAACCGTTCGGTCCGCTTCTCGGCGGTCACGTCGCGGAAGTACACCGACAGTCCGTCCGGGGCCGGGTACGCGGTGACCTGGTACCAGCGATCGAAGTCCGTGTAGTGGGCGGTGAACGACTCGCCGACCTGCCCGGCGGCAACGCGGCGGTACACCCGCTCGAACTCGCTGCCGGCCGTGCCGGGGAACTCCTCCCACAACGACTTGCCGATCAGGTCGCCCGGGGTGGTGCGGTCCAGGAAGCGCTCGCCCGCCGTATTGATGTAGCTGAACCGCCAGTCGCGGTCGAGGGCGAAGAAGCCGTCGGTGATCGACTCCAGGATCGAGCGGGATCGCCCCTCGCTGGCCCGGATTGCCGCTTCCGCCTGCTTTCGCGCGGTCACGTCGCTGGCTGCGCCGAACCATTCGGTGATCTCACCGTTGCCCTCGAGCATCGGGATGGCCCGGGAGAACGTCCACCCGAGCGTGCCATCGACACGCCTCACCCGGTGTTCCAACTCGAAGACGCCCTTGGACCGGATGGCGGCGTGAATGGCCTCCAAGACGTGCGGCTGGTCTTCCGCGGGAATGTATTTGACCAGCCAACTGCGGCTCGGCTCGTGGGTGTCGGCAATGAACTCCCGGCCTTCGAGATGGCGCATCTCGGTCCAGTCCGCACTCATGCGGTAGACCGCATCCGACGTGGCGCTCACGAGCGCCCGGAACCGCTCCTCGCTGGCCCGGATCGACTCGCCCGCCTCGCGCCGCGTGCGTGCCATCTGCAGGTGCGCCGTCACACGGGCCAGCAACTCCCTGGCACTGAACGGCTTGACCAGGTAGTCATCCGCCCCTCGTTCCATGCCCTCGACCCGGCTTTCCTCCCCGGCGCGGGCAGACAGCATGATGACCGGCACGCCGCTCGTGCGCGGGTCGGCGCGCAGCGCCTTCAGCAGCCCGAAACCATCGAGCCTGGGCATCATCACGTCGGTGAGGACCAGGTCCGGCGTGCGCTGCCGTGCTGCTGCCAGCGCCGCCTCGCCGTCCGGCACGGCGTCGATACGGTAATGCGCGGCGAGCAGCCGGACAACGTACTGCCGCATGTCGGCGTTGTCGTCGGCCACCAGCACAACAGGCCGGTCGTCGTCGGGCAGCGGCGGCGACGCAGCGGTGGGGTCGCCCCGCAGTGACGGCAACTGCGAGCCGGCGGCCGCGCGCTGATCGGCGTCGGGAAGCCAGCGCAACACTTCCTCGACGAACGGACTCGCCCCTGTTGTCAGCTGCGCAGCGGATGGCGTACTGACGATCTGATCGCGGGGCAGGTGCTGCGATCCCAGCGGGACCCGGACGGTGAACGTCGTCCCGCGACCGAGCTCGCTTTCGGCGGCGATCGAGCCGCCGTGCAACTTGGCGAGCTCCTGCACCAGGGCCAGTCCGATGCCGCTGCCCTCGTGGGTTCGTCCCCGTGCGTTTTCGACCCGGTGAAAACGCTCGAACAGCAGCGGCATGTCCTCGGCAGAGATGCCGATGCCGGTGTCGCACACGCGCAGCTCGGCGGTGAGGCCGGCTTGGCGCATCGAGACGGAGATGTGCCCCTCGAAGGTGAACTTGAAGGCGTTGGACAGCAGGTTGAGAACGATCTTTTCCCACATCGGGCGGTCGACGAACACCGGCTCGCTCAAGCGCGGGCAATCGACGCGGAGTTCCAGTCCGGCCTTCTCGCAAGCCGAGCGGAAGTTGCTGGCCAGGTCTGCGGTCAAGTCGGCGAGGTCCGTCGGCTCGTACGCCGCGCGAACGCGACCGGCTTCGATGCGCGAAAAATCCAGCAGGCTGTTGACGAGGCGTTGCAGCCGCAGTCCGTTGCGCTGCACGACTTCCAGCCGCTGCCGTTGCAACGGCGGCAACTGTTCGTCGGCTGCGGCCAAGGCGTCTTCGACCGGCCCGAGCATCAAGGTCAGCGGCGTGCGGAACTCGTGGCTGACGTTGGAGAAAAAGGCTGTCTTGGCGCGGTCGAGTTCGGCCAGTGCCTTGGCCCGTCTCCGCTCGTCGTCGAACGCACCGGCATTGGCAACGGCCGTGGTCACGCCGGAGGCCAGCAAGTCATAGAAGGTCCGGTAGGCCTCGTTCATCGGCAAGCGAGGGCTGATCCCGGCGATCAAGATGGCGGCGGGGCGGTCGGCGCCTGGCCGGATGATCGGCAGCGCCAAGGCTGCGCCCGGTGGTTCTGGATAGGGACGCACAGCAGCCGCGCCGATTCGCGGAGCCAAGTCGTCCACCTGCACTGCCGACTGCGAACGCACGACTTCTGCCAAGGGCCAGACAGCGTGTTCCTCCTCGGCCAGACTCACCGTTTGGAGGTCGGCGAGCGCATCGGCCTTCAGGCCGGTGGCTGCGACCAGCCGAGCGGGTTCGCCGTCGGCTTCCAGCGCGTAGAGCAGGGCGAAAGGCAGGTCGAGGTCGTACTCGGCAAGGGTCTGGGCCGACAGGACGAGCGCTTCACCAACGGACTGCGCCTTGCTCGTGTGCGCCGTCAAGTCACGCAGCGCCCGTGTCCGCCGCTCGCTGAGCATCTTGGTCGTCATCTCGATGACGGGGTGGAACAGGCCGCCGACCCGCCCGGCTTCGTCGCGGATGGGGCTGAACGAGAACGTGAAGAAGCACTCCTCCACGTAGCCATGCCGTTCGAGGAAGATGTGTTGGGTTTCCAGGAAGGCCGTGTCGCCGGCCAGCGCCGAGTCGTGGGCCTGGCCGATGACCGGCCAGGCCTCTTTCCAGCACTCCGAAAAGTTCTGCCCCATCGAGCGAGGGTGCTTGTCACCGCAGATGACTCGATAGGCGTCGTTGTAGAGCTGGACGAGGCCCGGCCCCCAGATGACGCAGATGGGCAGGTCCGAGGCCAGGCAGATGCTGACGGTCGTGCGCAGGCTCTGCGGCCAGCCGGCCACCGGCCCCAGGGACGTCCTCGACCAGTCCATCGACCGGATCAAGGCGCCCATCTGACCGCCGCCTACCAAGAAGGCGAGCGGGTCCGGACCCGCCGCAGTCTTTTCACTTTGATTCATCGGTGCCTTGCAAATACGGGGCTGGCGCGACAGCATGGGGCGGTCGGTCGAGCGGCATGGAGTCGAGTATGGCTTCTGCCTTCGCCCCCGAGCGCACACCGGCCAATCGACGACCGACGTTGCACGAGCGATCACCAACATGTCTGCGCAATCACCCAAGCTCAGAGTGGGCCAGCCGATCACGGCCGCTCAGTTCGACGAACTGAGCGACGAGCAGTTGGCGCGGCTGGTGCCGAAGGCGTATCGCGAGTTTTTTCCCGGCAAGGACTTCTGCGCCGATGGGCATTTCTATCTGCACGACGGCACCGCCTGGTGCTTCTATCGCGGCGGCTTTCTCGACGGATAGCGCGGCGGCCCTGCGCCAGCATCGACCTAAGGCTTGGCCTTCTTCGGCCGCACCCAGCCGGCAATCGTCAGCTGCTTGGCCCGCGCCACCGTGAGCTGGCCGGCCGGCGCCGGCTTGTTGATCGTCGAGCCGCCGCCGATCGTCGCGCCGTCGCCCAGCGTCACCGGCGCGACGAGCACGCAGTTGCTGCCGACATGCACGTCGTTGCCGATCACGGTGCGGTGCTTGTTGGCGCCGTCGTAGTTGGCGGTGATGCTGCCGGCGCCGAAGTTGACGCGCTCGCCGACCGTCGCGTCGCCCAGGTAGGCGAGGTGGTTGGCCTTGGCGCCTTGAGCCAAGGTGCTGTTCTTGACCTCGACGAAATTGCCGATGTGCACCTCGGGCCCGAGCGCGGCGCCCGGCCGCAGGCGCGCATACGGGCCGACCAGCGCACCGGCACCGACGGCAGCACCTTCGATGTGCGTGAATGGGTGGATCACCGCACCGGCGTCGATGCGCGCGTTGCGGATCACGCAGTGCGCGCCGATGCTGACGTTGTCGGCCAGCGTCACGTCGCCCTCGAACACGCAGCCGACGTCGATGCTCACGTCCTGTCCGCAGTGCAACGTGCCGCGCTGATCGAAACGCGCCGGGTCGGCCAGGCGCACGCCGGCCTCCATCAACGCGTCGGCCTGGCGCCGCTGAAAGCGCCGCTCCAGATCGGCCAGTTGCAGCGGGCTGTTGACGCCGAGCACCTCGGTTTCGCTGCCGGCCGGCGTGGCGACCACGGCCACGCCTTCGGCCACCGCCATCGCCACGATGTCGGTCAGGTAGAACTCTTGCTGCGTGTTGCGGTTGTCGAGCGCCATCACGGCGCGCTTCAGCCACGCCGTCGGCGCGGCCAGCATGCCGGTGTAGATCTCGCGGATGGCGCGCTGCGATTCGCTGGCATCCTTGTGCTCGACGATCGCTCGCACTTCTTGCTCGTCGTTGCGCACGATGCGCCCGTAACCGGTGGCGTCGGCCAATTCGATCGTCAGCAGCGCCAGCTTCGTGCCGCCGCAGGCCGCAACGAGTGCGCGCGCGGTGGCGGCTTCGATCAGCGGCACGTCGCCGTTCAGGATCAGCGTCGTGCCTTCGTCGCCGAGGTGGGGCACGGCCTGCTGCACCGCATGCCCGGTGCCGAGTTGTGGCTGCTGGCGCACGCAGCGCACGCGCGCCGTGCCGGCCGTGGCCGCTTCCACCTGCACCGCTTCATGCCCGGTGATGACGATCGTGCGAGCTGTGCCAGAGGCCCCGAGCCCGGACGTGGCGTTCAGAACATGGTGCAATAAGCTGTGGCCGGCCAGAGTGTGCAGGACTTTGGGCAGCGCCGACTTCATGCGCGTGCCCTTGCCGGCGGCCATGACAACGATCGAAAGGGCGTCTGCGTTGGGGTTGGCGTCCATGTAGTTGGGAAGCGTCATGCAGTTGAAGTTGCGCTGGATTATCGGCTTGGTGTTTGTGCTGCTGCTGGCGGGTTGCAGCGTGCTGCGCATCGGCTACAGCCAGGCGCCGAACCTGGCTTACTGGTGGATCGATGGCTATGCCGATCTGAACGGCGAACAGTCGGCGAAGCTGCGCGAGGGCATCGACCGCTGGTTCGACTGGCACCGCCGCGTCGAGTTGCCGCTCTATGCCTCACTGCTTGCGCGCGCGCAGCGCGAGGTCATGGAGCCGACCCTTTCCACCGATCGGTTGTGCACCTGGCGCGACGAAGCGCAGCGCCGGCTCGATGCCGCACTGCAAGAAGCCACGCCCGCGTTTGCGACGCTGATGGTGTCGCTGACGCCGGAGCAGATCGGCCACGTGGAACGCAAGATGGCCAAGGACGGCGACGAGTTGAAGAAAGACTTTGCGCAGACCGACAAGGCCGATCGCGCCACGGCCTCGTTCAAACGCACGCTGGAGCGTTACGAAAACCTCTACGGCAAGCTCGACGACGCGCAGCGCGCCAGGCTGGCGCAGTTGCTGGCCGCATCGCCGTTCGATGCCGACCGTTGGCTCGCCGAGCGCGAGCGCCGCAACGCCGAGCTGCTGGCGCTGCTGACCAAAGTGTCCGCAGACGGCAGGAGTGCCGACAGTGCCGTGGCACAAACGCAGGCCCAAGCCGCGGTGCGCATGATCGCCGAGCGCGCGCTGCGCTCGCCGCGCCCGGACTACCGAGCCTATCAGCAGCGGCTGACGCAGGAGAACTGCGCCCTGGCCGCGGCCATGCACAACGCCACCACGCCCGCGCAGCGCCAGCACGCGCGAAACAAGTTGAAGGGTTGGGAAGACGACGTGCGGCTGATCGCGGCGGGGCCGGCAGGCAACGGCAACGGCGTGGGCAACAACAACAACGGCAGCAGCCGTTGAGGCCGCCGCGCTACGGCGCCAGGGTCACGCTGACCCGCCGCGGGTTCTGCACCTCTTTCGCCGGAAAGCCGTGCAGCGCCGCTTCGAACATCGCGCCGAGCAGCGCCGCGTCGCCAGCCGTGCCGCCCTCGGTCTGTGCATGCGCTTCGAACAGCGGCGCGCTGCTGGCGCGGTCGCGCAGAAGCACGGCGACGTTGCGTTCGTAGCGCGAATACCAATCGCTGCGCAGCCCGGCGTAGTACGCCGACCTGGGGCCGCGCCACGACGGCGAGCGCCAGTAGCCGGTCGCCCCCCAGCGCCACCACAGCGGGTCGTCCCACGGCGAGACTTCGGCGCGGTTGACCCGGGCGCCGATCTGCACGATCACGTCGGCCTGCGTGGCGTCGGCTGCGGCGGTGAAGCCGGCCTTCTCCAGCGCCTTGGCGGCAGCGACTTCCAGATTGGCCGAGCGCGTGGCGTCGGCTTTCTGTGATGGCAGGCGCTCGAAGGCGTAGCGGCCGGGCTTGCGCTCGGCCGGCCACTCGCTGAAGCTGGTGACGTCGCTGGTGACGGTGTTGAGCGCCGCGCAGCCGCCGAGCACGGCGGCGGCAACGATCAGTGCGAGGGGGCGAACGAGTTTCATGGTGCAGTCTCTCCACGGGGCATGAGCATCACTCGCGGGCTCTTCGGCGCGCTGCCGCAGTCATCGCTGTCGTCATCGTCGAAGGCCTTGTCGCCCGTCGGATCGGCGACGCCCGTGGCTTGGAGCGTCGCAAACGGGTGCAGGTTCCGATCCAGCAGGTGAGAAGGCGTGAGCTGCCCCATCGCGCGCAGCATGTTGTCGCTGCGCCCCGGGTGTTTCTTCTCCCACTCGCGCAGCATGGCCTTGATCTGCGCGCGCTGCAGGCCCTCCTGGCTGCCGCACAGCGTGCAGGGGATGATCGGGTAGTCGCGCAGCGCGGCCCAGCGCTCGAGGTCGGTCTCGGCCACGTAGGCCAGCGGCCGGATGACGATGTGCCGGCCGTCGTCGGAGACGAGCTTGGGCGGCATGGCCTTCATGCGGCCGCCGAAAAACATGTTCATCAGCAGCGTGACGATGATGTCGTCGCGGTGGTGGCCGAGCGCCACCTTGTCGGCACCGAGCTCGCTGGCTACGCGGTAGAGGATGCCGCGGCGCAGCCGCGAGCACAGGCTGCACATCGTCGCGCCTTCGGGCACGAGGCGCTTGACGATCGAGTACGTGTCCTGGTTCTCGATGTGAAACGGCACGCCGATCTTGCTCAGGTAATCGGGCAGCACATGCGCCGGAAAGCCGGGCTGCTTCTGGTCGAGGTTCACCGCCACGAGTTCGAACCTGATCGGCGCGCGCTGCTGCAGGCCCCTCAGGATGTCGAGCAGCGCGTAGCTGTCCTTGCCGCCAGAGACGCAGACCATGACCTTATCGCCGTCTTCGATCATGTTGAAGTCGCCAATCGCCTGGCCGACCTGACGGTGCAGGCGCTTGCTGAGCTTGTTGGCTTCGAAGGCCGTTTTGCGCGCGGCAGCGCTGTCGGTCATTTCGTTCACGGGTTGCTCTCTTTGAGACCGAAGACCTCGACGCCGACCGCATCGCAATCCGGGTACACGTCGGGCTTCTCGGTCGAGACGCGCGCCGCGCGCACCTGCGGGTGCGCCAGCATCAGCGCGAGCACGTCGTCAACCAGCGTCTCCTGCAAGTGGATGTGGCCGCGGCTGACGCGCTCGGCGATCGAGCTGCGGATGAAGTCGTAGTCGAGCACTTCGTCGAGCTTGTCGGCCTGCGGCGTCGATTGCGCCAGCGGCACGAACAGATCGACGTTGATCAGCACGCGCTGCTCTCCGCGCTTCTCGAACTCGTGCACGCCGATGTTGATGTTGACCTCGTAATCGCGCAGGAACAGACGGCGGCAGCCCATCAGGGCCGGGTGGACGAGCAAGGAGTGCATGGTCAGCTTTTGGTGAGGAAAGCAACGTCGCGCGGTTGCGCGAGCAGATGCTGGCCGCCATCGACCAGGATCGTCGTGCCGGTGATCGCGCGCGATTCGATCGCAAAGCGCACCGTGCGTGCGATGTCGTCGGGCGTGGACGAGCGGCCGAGCGGCGTCATCCGGTGCGCTCGCTCGAAAGCGGCGTCGTCCATCGCCGTGCCCGAGACCAGCGTCACCCCCGGCGCCACGCCGACGACGCGCACCTGCGGCGCCAGCGCCTGCGCCAGCAGCGTCGTCGCCGCTTCGAGCGCGGCCTTGGAGAGCGTGTAGGAGAAGTAGTCCGGGTTAGGGTTCCACAGCTTCTGATCGGACAGATTGACGACGCAGCCCACCTCGCTGCAACCCTTCAGGTGCGCAGCCAACGCCTGCGCCAGCAGAACGGCCGGCGCAGTGTTGGCACGCCAATGCGCGTCCATCGCTGCATGCGAAAAACTCTCGGCGTTGTCGTATTCGAAGTGAGAGGCATTGTTGACGACGGCGTCGATGCGCTTCATCGCCTGCGCCACCGCGGGCACGAGCGCGCGGCATTGAGATTCGTCCGCGAGGTCGGCCGCGAAACATTGCGCACTCGCGCCGAGTTCGCGCACATCGGCGGCGGTGGCTTCGGCTTCATCGCGCGAGTGGCGAAAATGCAGCGCGATGTCGAACCCCTGCGCGGCCAGATCGAGCGCAATGGCGCGGCCCACCCGGCGCGCGGCGCCGGTGACCAGGACAACAGGGCGAGAAGTATGAGAAGCCATTCCTACAATGTGTCGATGACAGTCAACGGATCAGCGGCCGGTGCCGCGCGCGGATTATCGGCGTTGATCCGTCGGCAGATCGTCAGCAGCGGCGGCTGGCTGCCGTTCGACCGCTTCATGGCCGCGGCCTTGTACGCGCCCGGCATGGGCTACTACGCACGCGGCCGCGCCGTCTTCGGCGCCGATGTGTCGCACGGCGATTTCACCACCGCGCCCGAGATGAGCGCGTTGTTCGGCGCCGCGCTGGCGAATCAGGTACGACAAGCGCTCGACACCACCGCCACCGACGAGCTGTGGGAGTTCGGCGCCGGCAGCGGCGCGCTGGCCGCGCAACTGCTCGGCGCGTCGGCCGAGCGCGTGCGCCGCTACACCATCGTCGATCTTTCTGGCGGCCTGCGGGCGCAACAGCGCTCGCGGCTGGCGCCGTTCGGCGATCGGGTGCAATGGGTCGATGCGCTGCCCGACGCTTTCGAAGGCGTCGTCGTCGGCAACGAAGTGCTCGACGCGATGCCGGTGCAACTGCTGCACTTCGACGGCCGCGCATGGTTCGAACGGGGCGTGGCCGAGCACGACGGCGCGCTCGTGTTTGCCGACCGCGAGACCACGTTGCGCCCGCCGATCGATGCCGCCTTCGTGCCCGGCACGACGACCGAGATCCACCCGCAAGCCGAAGCCTTCATCCGCACGCTGGCCGAACGCCTGCAGCGCGGCGCGGCCTTCTTCATCGACTACGGTTTCCCCGACGCCGAGTACTACCTGCCCGAGCGCCACGGCGGCACGCTGATGTGCCACCGCGCGCAGCGCAGCGACACCGATCCGCTGGCCGACATCGGCGACAAGGACATCACCTCGCATGTCGACTGGAGCGCCATCGCGCTGGCGGCGCAGGACGCCGGCTTCCACGTCCTCGGCTACACCTCGCAGGC
>JANNJX010000014.1:0-3958 GCA_031396005.1 Burkholderiales bacterium | reverse complement strand
CTCACGCGCTTCGTCAACTGACTCACCGCGTCTGTTCGAGCGCAACGAACGCAGTGAGTGAAGCGAGTTACGCGGTGCGACCCAAAGGCGAGTACCACAGGGCACCCGTAGCGCAGCGAAGGGCAAGCCTCTGCGCTGCGCCCGCGGCCCGTCCGTCGCCTTGCAAGCACCAACTGTGGCGAGAGCAAATTCATCGCCTCTCCTGCGCCTCGGCTTGGTACTTGTTGAAGATCGCCAGCGGCACGAGGATCAACAGAATCATCGTCACAGCGAGCGAAGACGCCAGCGGCCAGTCGTTGTTGGAGAAGAACTCGCTCCAGACGACGCTGCCGGTCATCAACGTTTCGGGACCGCCGAGCAATTCGGGGATCACGTACTCACCGACAGTGGGAATGAAGACCAACATCGATCCGGCGATGATGCCGGCCTTGGACAGCGGCACGGTGATTTTCCAGAACGCGACCCAAGGCGAGGCGCCGAGGTCTTGCGCCGCTTCGAGCAGGCGCAGGTCCATCTTCGACAGGTTGCCGTACAGCGGCAGGATCATGAACGGCAGGTAGGTATAGACCATTCCGAGCACCAGCGAGAACGGCGTGTTCATCAACTTGCCGGGCGCGCTGATGAGGCCGAGCGCGAGCAGCACCTGATCGAGCCCAGTGGCGATGAGCGCGTCAGCCACCCAGCCGTTGGTGGTCAGCAGGCCCTTCCACGCATACACGCGCAGCAGGAACGAGGTCCAGAACGGCAGCATGACGAGCATCAGCAGGGCAGGCTGCAGCGACGGCTTGGCGCGCGCCATGAAATAGGCGAACGGGTAGCCGATGACGAGGCACAGCAATGTGGTCCAGAACGCGTAGTTCAGGCTCGCCAAATAGGTCTTGTAGTACAGCGCGTCGGAGGCGAGGAAGAGGTAGTTGGAGAATTTGAGCGACAGCGTCAGCACGCCGTCCTTGATCGACGTGAGATCGTTCGGCCGCACGGTGCCCATCTCGGCGACGCTGATCTGCGCCAACACGAGGAAGGGCACGAGAAAGAACAGCAGCAGCCACAAATAGGGCACGCCGATGATGGCGGTGCGACCACGCAGGAGCCAGGTGATGAAGCGCTTCATTGCCGAAGTTTCATTGCGTCAACACCACCTGTGCCCATGGATCCCACGAGGCCCAGGCTTCATCTCCCCAGGTCAGGCGGTCTTCAGGATGGCGATCGATGTTGGCCTGACTGACTTTCAACGACGCGCCGCTGGCCAGCGTGAGGTGGAAGACGGTGAAGCTGCCGAAGTACGACATCTCGCGCACCTTGGCCTTGACCGTGTTGAACTTCGTGTCGTCGGGCGCTGCGCGCTGCAGCTTGATCTTCTCGGGGCGGATGGCAACGCTGACGGGCATGCCCTCGTTGCCGGTGATGCCGTGGCCGATGTAGTGTTTGACGTCGGCGCAGCCGATCTCGCAGTGGCCTTCGGCATCGACATCGAGCGTGCCGTCCATCAGGTTGACGTTGCCGATAAAGTCGGCGACGAAGCGCGTCGCCGGCGTTTCGTAGATGTCGGCCGGTGCGCCAACCTGCAGGAAGCGGCCTTCGCTCATCACCGCGATGCGCGACGCCATCGTCATCGCCTCTTCCTGGTCGTGCGTGACCATGACGCACGTCACGCCAACCTGCTCGATGATGTTGACGAGTTCGATCTGCGTCTCCTCGCGCAGCTTCTTGTCGAGCGCGCCGAGCGGCTCGTCGAGCAGCAGCATCTGCGGCTGCTTGGCCAGGCTGCGCGCCAGCGCCACGCGCTGCTGCTGGCCGCCGGAGAGCTGGTGCGGCTTGCGTTTGGCGAATTTGCCGAGCTGCACCAGCTTCAGCATCGCTTCCACGCGCTCGATCACTTTCGCAGCGGCCATGCCGTCGCGCTTCAGGCCGAAGGCGATGTTCTCTTCGACCGTGAGGTGCGGGAACAGCGCGTAGCTCTGAAACATCATGTTCACCGGCCGCTCGTAAGGCGGCAGCGTGGCCATGTCTTTCCCGTCGAGCACGATGCGCCCGGCGCTCGGCGTCTCGAAGCCGGCCAGCATGCGCAGCAGCGTGCTCTTTCCGCAGCCCGACGAGCCGAGCAGCGCGAAGATCTCTCCCTTGGCGATGTCGAGGCTGACGTTGTTGACGGCCTTGTAGCCGTCGAAATCCTTCGTCAGCCCTTCGATGCGAAGGTAGTCGCGCTGCGTTGCCGAAGCCGGCATTTCAAAGGCCGGTTTTGAACGACGTGTAGGTGCGCGTCATCAACCGGCGCAGATCGTTGTTCAGCGCATCCGGCGGCACCATCTTGGCCAGCTCGGCCGGCGGCAGGAAGACAGTCGGGTTGTTGGCGACTTCGGGTCGAACACTCTTCTTCGATTCGGGCACCGCGTTCGGATAGAACACCTTGTTGGTGTTGGCTGCCGCGTTTTCAGGGCGCAGCATGAAATCGATGAACTTGTGCGCGTTGCCGGGGCGTGCAGCGTCGGCCGGGATGACCATGGTGTCGAAGAACAGCAAGCCGCCGTTGGCGGGGATCAGGGCCTGGATGTTCTGCCCGGTCTTGTTGTCGATGGCACGTTGGCGCGCGATGTTGTGGTCACCCGACCAGCCGAGCGACAGACAGATCGAGCCGTTGGCCATGTCGTTGATGTAACCCGACGAGGAAAACAGCGTGACATGCGGGCGCACGGCTTTCAACACATTGGCCGCTGCGGTGTAGTCGCTCGGATTGCGCGAGAACGGCGGCTTGCCGAGGTAATGCAGCGCGGCCGGAATGACCTCAGTGGCCGAGTCGAGAAAGGACACGCCGCAGCTCTTCATCTTGCTGATGTACTCCGGGTTGAAGACCAGCTCCCAGACGTTGGCCGGCATCGGCGTGCTGCCCAGGGCGGCCTTGACCTTGTCGACGTTGATGCCGACGGTGGTGAAGCCCCACAGCCAATCGACGAGGTAGTCGTTGCCCGGATCCATCTTCGACAACTGCGCGTTGATCGCCGGATCGATGTTCTTCAGGTTCGGAATCTTCGACTTGTCGAGCTTTTGCAGCAGACCGCCGTCGATCTGCAGCTTGGCCCAGTTCGACGACGGCACGATGATGTCGTAGCCCGTCTTGCCGGCGACCATCTTGGCGTGAACGATCTCGTTGTTGTCGAAGTTGTCGTAGCGGACCTTGATGCCCGTCTCGGCCTCGAACTTCTTGATGATGTCGTCGCCGATGTAATCGGACCAGTTGTAGATGTTGAGAACCTTCTCTTCCTGCGCGAGCGCTGCGGTCGAGACGAACATGGCTACAGCGACGAACAGTTTGCAGAACATCTTGATCACCATGGTGCTGGGTCCTTGCGAAAAGCGTGAAGTGGTGGGGGTTGATCAGCGTTGCAGTCTAGGTTTGTGACGGCATCGGGCTATTGGGGTGAATGCTCAGAGGTCCCAGCCGTTCTTGCGCACGTCGGCCAGCGTCAGGTCGAGGCAGCGCCGGATCAGCGCCACCATCTCGTCGATCTGCGCGCGCGTGATCACCAGCGGCGGCGCGATGATCATGCGGTCACCGACGGCGCGCATGATCACGCCCTCGCGGAAGCAGTGGCCGCGGCAGACCATGCCGATCTCGTGTTCGGGTGCAAAGGCCGTGGCGCGACCTTCCTTGTTCCTGACGAGCAGCAGCGCACCCATCAGGCCCGTGGTCTGCGCTTCGCCGACGAGCGGGTGCTCTGCGAGTTGTGCATAGGCTTGCGCGAGGTACGGGCCGACGTCGTCGCGCACGCGCTCGACGAGGCCCAGCTCACGCACCAGCCTGATGTTGGCCAGCGCCACCGCGCAGGCCACCGGGTGGCCCGAGTAGGTGTAGCCGTGGTTGAACTCGCCGCCTTGCTCGATCAGCACCTTGGCCACGCGCTCGCCGACCATCACGCCGCCCAGGGGGATGTAGCCGCTGGTCACGCCCTTGGCGAACGTC
>JANNJX010000815.1:0-2278 GCA_031396005.1 Burkholderiales bacterium | reverse complement strand
GCGTCGCGGGCGTTGCCGTCGAGCTTCAACTGCGCACGGCCGATGCGCAGGTCCAGGCGCACCGGCACGGTGACGGCGCCGCCGTCGCTGCGCATCAACGGCAGCACGCCGCTCGATTGCAGGTCGGCCACGAGCGGCAGGCCGCGATGGCTGCCGCTGGCCTGCACGGAGAGACCGGACGGCGTGCCGGCACTGCCTTCCTGCGTGCGCACGCTGGCGCGCAGGAGCAGTTGCTGCGGCGCATCTTCCAGGCGGATCTCGCCGCTCTTGACCTGCAGCAGGCCGATGCTCGGCAACCCAGGCGTCTGGGCATTTCGCTCGGCGGCGTCGGCACGCGGTTTGAAGGTCCAGTTGGCGCGGCCCTGCGCGTCGCGCAACAGGTTGGCTCGCAAGTCATCGACGGCCAGCGAGTCGATCACCAGCGGCTCATCGTTGCGCCCGCGTGCGACTTGCCACAACGTGGCGTAGGGCAGCGCCAGCCGGAGCATGCGCGCGCGCACCAGTTCGGCCTGCTGTTCGTCATCGGCCGCCGGGCCGATGGCGAACTGCGCCGCGTGAAGCCGCAACCCGCCGATGAAGCGCACGCCGAACGGCGCCTCGAGCTGCACCGGGCGCTGCAGCGCGTCGGTGAGCGCCCGCTGCAACGGCGCGCGCAGGAAACGCCATTCGAAAACTTCGCCCAGCGCCACGGCGCCGACCAACAGGCCGGCCCCCGCGCCGGTCGCGAGGAGCCAGGAACGTCGAGGGCTGGATCGATGCTGCACGATGATTCCTCTGCGCAGCACGCTGCCACGCTGCTGATGGGATGCTGGGCGAAGGGTTTCGCGTGCTGCCAAATCAGGAGCGCACGGCGCTGGCGGCGCGTTCGGGCCAGCAGCGGCCTTCGCTGGAGGCGCGCACCATCGACGCCACGGGATCGGCGGCAGTGCGTGCCTTGCGGGCGCCCAGCGGCACGGCAGCGCCGGCGGCCGTGCGCTCGAGGAACGCGTCGTAGCGCGCCATGAACAGCCGCGGCGCTTCGAGGTGCGGCATCGCGCCGGTGCCGAAGTTATCGGTGCTCCAATGTCGCGGCGGTCCGATGCGCGTCAGCCCGCCGAAGTCGGTGAACTCGCCGCGCACGCCATGCGCCAGCCAGACGGCGGGCTTCATCTGCGCATAGCGCTCGGCGATGCCCTCGGTGAACAGCGCGCCGGAGATGAAGGCCGCCGGCGCGAAGCGCGCGCCGGGCCGCCGCGCCGTCAGTTGCTCGTAGGCCAGCAGGTTCTCGTCGATCACCGGCGAGCCCCAGGCGCGCTCGAGAAACCAGCGCATCGACGACGGCGTCGTCAACAAGCGAAACGCCAGTTCGCCGGTCGGTGCGGACAAGACTCGCCGCAGCAGCGGCTGCTCTTTCGTCCGCCCGTTGCGGTAGTGCTCGTCGCGTCCCGACTCGAGTCCGGTCGGGCCGACCAGGGCGACGCTGCGAAACCAGGACGGCTGTTGCAGCACCGCCTCGGCGACGAACTCGCACGACAGCGACAGCGCCAGCACGTCGATCGGCTGGGTGAACCCGAACTCGCGCAGCTGCTGCGCCGCGCGCAATACCGACTGCGTCATCATCGCCGGCGAGTACGCCAGCCGGCCGCGCTGCGACGTGCCGAAGCCCGGCAACTCCAGCGCCAGCGTCGGCCGGCGTGGCCCATAACGCTCGAACAGCGGCCGCACTTCGGCAGCCGACGCGCTGGCGTTGATGCTGTGCACCAGCAGCAGCGGCGGCACGGCGGCATCGAGCGCGGCGCCGTCACGAGAGGCCGTCTGGCTGGCATAGGCGCACAGGCCCGGGCCCTCTCCCGCAACGCAGATCCGCTCGCCGTCGAGCGCTGGGGGTAGTCTTGAATTGAGCATGGCAAAAGCCTAGGCACCGCAGCAGCCAGTCGCTACCGGCGGTCAGGCCGGCAGGCTGTAGGCCGCTGCCGACAGCTTCGCGCATGAACTGGAGCCGTCGTGCTGTCAGACAGCGCCTACATCCGAACCTCGTTGGCGACGGCAACGAAATGCGGCGCCGCGTGCGCACACTCGCCGCATGCGTTCCGTTCTGCGCAATCGAGTCTGGTGGGTCCTGGTCACGGTGATCGTGACCCTGGCGGTCGTGCTGCTCGGCCTGAACCTCACCAGCGGGGAGAAAAAGATCGAACGCCACATCGAGCGGCTGTATGCGCTCGACGATCCGCGCTTCGGCGAGGAGCTCGGCGTCCTGCTCGGCCCGCCGTTTCTGCCGGGCAACCGGGTCAAGGCGTTG
>JANNJX010000809.1:0-9729 GCA_031396005.1 Burkholderiales bacterium | reverse complement strand
ATCAGGCGCAGCAGCGTCGTCTTGCCGCAGCCCGAGCCGCCGAGGATCGACGTGACCTTGCCGCGCATGAAGCGCAACGAAATGTCACCCAGGATCGTGCGGCTGGCGTCATAGCCGAAGGTGACATGGTCGATGTCGATGAGAGCGTCGGAGTTCAAGCGGCGGAACGGGTGCTGTGCACCCGCCCGTGGCAGTTTTTTGTTGTTTTGATTGTCTCACGCTGGAGCCAGCGGGGCCGACGCAGGCCCTCTCGGCGGATCGGCGTGCCGGCGCCGATCCGCAGCAAACTCAGCGCACGGCGCGCCAGTACACACGGCGCCAGGTGGCAGCTACACCAGCGGCTTCGGGGACGGAAATGCTGTCAGTCGTGACGTCGGACTTGCGAATCAGGCCGCGCGTGCCGCCCGCAGTGGTGATGATCACCGCCCGGCTGGCCAGTGCTTCGCCGAGGAAGACGCCGGCAGTCGGGTAATAGTCGGTCCCGCCGACCACTCTGGGCACTGCGCCGCCCGTCATTCCGTAGATGGTGAAAACCCAGCTACTGCCGCCTGGCAGGCAGCGCTCTTCCTTGGGCACGTTGAGAGTAACCACCAGAGTGCCAGCGCGCGTCAGCGCCGGCTTGCCAATCACACGACCATTGGTCAGTCTCGTGTCGGTCGGCCAGTCGATGTACCACCCCCTCTTCGTGTTCGTATCGACGGCGTGGGTCGTCGCCGAGTAGGTGTTCGTCGCACTGTTGTGGGTGAAAGACTGGCAGACGAGATCACCGTTACCACCGCCCGTCGGACAAGATGCGCCATTGGTGCCGCGAAGGTTGGGCAGCGCAGGCAACGCAACGGACAGATCGTCGATGAATGCATACAGGCTTTGGCGTTGTGTCGCGCCGGCATTTGCCGTGGCGCTGCCAGGGACATCGGCATCGCTGAGGTAGCGTCCGGTGCCAACGTAAACAAAGCTCTTGGTCAAGGTGCCCGGCACTGGACCGACTTCTGGCGGCGACGTGATCGGCTGCGCCACGGCGCCGGGATCACGCGCTTCGCCGATCTTCCTGGCTGAATAGCTGTCGAGGTCGAAGCGCCACACGTTGCCGTACAGATCACCGCCATAGACGTAGCGCACCACGCTGTCCGCTGCCCGGTTGCCCATCGCGCTGAGATGGGCCAGCCCGGAGGGATTGGCTGAAGACCCAACGCCCGTCGAGATCGTGGCTTCGATGCTGCCGGTGGCCGGATTGAGCAACCAGACATAACCTCCGCCGTCGCCCCCGGTGGCGGTGCCGTTGTCGTAGCCCGAGGTCACGACAACACGCCAGCCTGCCGCTGTTTTCACGATGAGCGGTTGGCCGAAGCTGTAGCCCATGTTGGCTTGGCCCTGGCCGAACTCCCACATGACCTTGCTCGCGGCGTCAGCGGCGGTGGCCGCTTCGTAGGACGAGATGTTGAGCGCGTAATAGCCACGCCCGCCTTTGCCCAGCCCGCCGACAAGCAGGCGGCTGACGCTGCCCACGCCGGTGACCTCGGCCGCAGCCGGTGTCCCATCGACGTAGTACCGGTGCGCGTAGCCTTGATCCGCCAGCCGGGGCAAAGTGCCGTGCAGAACGCTGGGCACATAGGCCCACAGTTCCTGCCCTCGCGTGGCAACGCTCGATGCCGTGCGTCCATCCACCACATGCAGCATGCCGTCGTTGGCGCCTTGGAAAATGATGGGGATGCCACCAGGGTAGGTGACGACCATCGGCTCGGCATTGATGATGTCGCCGAGCACGCTGGTGCGGTTGCGGAACGCAGGCGCCAACTCGCCCTCACGCGACTGGTCGCCGCGCAGGAAGTCAACCATGCCGGTCGATGTTTCAACGGCAGGGAAGTTGGCAGCGGTGAAGTCCGCACCCGGACCGCCCGGAGCAGGAGCGCCGTTGAAGGACACGATCTTGCGCGCCGAGAATGCTGTGGCGTCGAGGTTCGGCCGCAGTTCCCAGAGGTTGGCCCCCGTCTTGAGGCCGGTGGCCGTGTCCACGCTGTAGGCCGCGAGGTCACCGTACCAACTGCCGGATTGGTAGCTCGAGGCATAGCCCACGCCATCACCGCCTGTGACCTGTGGGTTGGCGACACCCACTGCGGCCGCGGCCGCCACGTTGGAGAACGCGTCCGTGATCACCTGACGGAACGCCGCTGTCAATTCGCTCTCGCGCTCGGCGTTGATTTTCTTGCCACCGCCCTGGTCAGCCGTCTTCTGCAGCAGCGGATCGTTGACCGCATCCGCATCGGCAAAGGCAATGGTGTATGTGACCAGGTTGTTCTTCTTCGTCTTTCCCGGTGCCGGCGTCAGATTCGGGCGCAGATCCACGTCGAACAGCGCCTTGGCAACGTCGTCGAGATAGTCGGAGCCTGCAGACTCGTAGCTGCGGGGCGCATTCTTGCGGTCGAAACCTCCGCCCAACAGGCAACTGGCAGCGTTGGCCCCACTGCAGTCGCCGTCGTAGTCGCGCAGGTAGGTGTTGTTGCTGAACGCCTGGTCCTGCTGCGGGCGCCCATCGGTCATCATGAAAGCGTAGCTGCGCTGGCACCAGTACTGAATCGGACGCGACACCGTGCCGGTGGCAGGCGTCGCGGGCACGGCGTCCGTCGTCGTGGTGGCGCAGCTGGTACCGCTCAGGCACGACTGCCGGCCATCCTGCCGAAGGAAGTCGTTGATCAAGACGCCGGTGACCGGCCCGGCAGAAACGTTGCCGCTGTAGCCGGTGGCCATGTAGCGGCCGATGTCGGCCAGCGTCTCGGCCAGCGGCGTGCTGTTGGCAGCGCTCAAGCCGTTGACGGCGTTGACCATCGTCGTGCGGTGAGCCGTCGTGTAGTCAGCCATCGGCACGAACAGCGAGCCACCGTCGCTGCCGTTGTACGAACTCAGGCCGGCGCGAACGCCTGCCGGCGAGGAGGCTGTGAGTGCGGTGGTCAGCGCGCTGACCGAGGAGGTCTTGGCAATTTCCATGCGCGTCCTGATCGTGCCCGACGTCAGACTCTTGCGGTTGCCGGTCCAGTTGCTCGTGCCGCCGTCGGCACCGCTGAAGTACCAGTTCAGAAAGTTGCCGGAGTACCGGGCACCGAGATAACTGCCGGGGCTCTTGATGCCCGAGTTGGTGGTGTCGGCCAGCAGCCGCGCGAGGTAGAGCGCCGTGCGATCGAAACAGCGCCGGCCATAGCCCGTATCGTCGGTGCCGAAAGCCCGGCGCGTACTGCCACCCGTGGTGAACAAGGGGGCGCCGTCGAACGTGCCGCTGGTTTCGATGCGAATGTCCACGCTGCTGCCCGCGACAACGGTACGCGCTAGCGTGCACCATGAGGGGGTGTAGTTGAGCGTGTCGTTGTACGGGCTGCCTCCCGGGACGATGTTGTTCATCGAACCGGAGTTGTCGATCATGAACATGAAGTTCGGTGCCACATTGTTCTTGACGATCAGTGGGACGTCACTGATGGTCTGCGCGAAGCTCCAGCCTGCCGACACCATCGCCGCGGCGAAGGTCACGCACTGCAGAAAACGCCGCCGGGGCGAACGCACGCCCACCGCTTTTGCCTTCATCATCATTCCCCCTTGATCGTCGTTCATGTCGTGCGCTCCTCGCTCGCTGTCATACGGTGGGCGGGCCGGTCACCACCGCCTCGAACCAACCTTCTGTGCCGCGTGGGCCGCGAACACGGATCAGGACGCGGTAGCGCAACGCGATCGCCGCTGCAGAGGTCGCCGTGGCCTCGGCCTCGTACTCGCAGTTCGCGCGCAGCGACGCAACGTCGGCCAGCGTCGGCGACGACGTGCAGAGGCGCTCGATCACGTACTGCACACGATAGTTGCCCGCATCGGCACTGCAGTCGCTCACGGACTGTCCGATCTCGTTGGTGCACGTCACGCTGTCCCAAGTAGTCGCCGAGGGAAAGCCGCGGCCGTCCAAGCTGGTCTGGCGTGTCTGGTAGTAGCGATTGCTGATCGACGAGTTGCCGCCGCCGCCCGTGACAATGCTGGCCAACCCGTTGAGTGCATCGTTGACGGCGCGATCGGACGCCTGCACCGCAGCCTGCTGGAAAGAGTAGTTGCCCGCGATCACGTTGCTGGTGTCGACGCTGCGCATGACGCCGAGACCGGCCAGAAGCAGCAGGCCAAGGACCATCAACACGACGAACAGGACGACGCCGCGCTGGCGCGCTGCTGGGCGGCCCGCAAGCCGTTGCCGCGGTCGCGCCGGGCGCTGAAAGATCGTCTTCGAATTCATCACATGCTCCATATGACGCTACGCAGAGGGATCACCGCCTGATGCGTGCGGTAGCGGTAGTGCTTCCAGTTCCTGCCTGTCGCGACAGCCAGAGCGCTGACGTCGATCACCGGTGCAGCGGCGTCATCGAAACTGCACGGACCGGTGTTGGCGACACCCGCCGTGTTGGTACAGGTTGCGCTGACTTCTTGCGGATCAGACTCCTTGGAACGCGTCACCATCACCAGGCGCATCGCACGCACGCGCGCCGCGTCGCCTGCCGTGGGGGCAGCCCACGTCGAGCCGCTGGCGTCGACCCAACTCACCACGACATCGCTATTGGCAGCATTGCTGATGCCGTACTGCGCATGGACGAGGACGACGTCGCTGACCAGTGCATTGGCACCGCCGGCGAAGGACACCGCGCTGGAACAACTCGGCGCGTCCTTGAAGGCGTTGTAGACAACCAGCGAACCGCACATGACGCGAAAAGCCGTTTGTCTGAACTCGGGGCCAAGGCGGGTTACAACCGCCGGGCCGCTGACACCTGTGGTGTTGAATCCGTACCGCACTGAAGTTGCGAACGCCCCTGCGGACGACATCGGGTTCACTCCGGCACTGCCGCCGACGCGTTGAAGCGTTTGGCAAATCGATGCATTGCCGTCGCAGGCCGCGCCCGTGGTGTCCGTCGTCGCGCTGGTCACCTGGAACAGCGTGCAAGGCGCAGCGCCGCCGGGCACCCCGACCAAGGCGAGGTCGCCGCTGTTGATTGTTCCGCCGCTGCTGACGACGATGCCCGCGTCAGCGGTGGCCATGTCCTTGACGACAGGCAGACTCGACAAACCCCCCGCGGCATGCCCCTGGGTGAAGGTAATGATGTCGGAGGCGCCAGCGCTGCCACCGTCGGCGATGCGCGCGGGCATGAAGACGGCGTTGTTGTAGAAGGTGGCGCCGCCGAGGTAAGCATTGATGGTCGAGCACAACGGCTTGCTGTTGTTGTACAGGCCGGCGCCCGCGGAGCGACCGGCATCGTCGATCATCGACAGCGCCACTTGCGTGTTGATGTCGGCTGCCGTGTTCGAGCCCGTGGTGCGGAACTGCCGGCCCATGCTGACCGCGAACACGCCGATGCCCAAGGCGATGAACAGACCCACCGCCAGAGCGACCATCAATTCGACCAGGGTCAGACCCTGCTGCCCCTCTCTAGCGTTGAGACGGACGCGAACTCGGTTGGACTTGCTGCTCATTGCCATTGCACCCTGTTCCTGACGATCAATGAATGCGCCGTTTCACTTGCATCGCTGCCACGCTTCCAGCAGATCACGACATCGACGTCACCCTGCGATGCATTGCGCACGATGACCTGCTGTGCCGTCGTCGCTGCATTGGGGAGTTGGCGACGGACCTCCGCGAGCCATGCCGCGACCACCGTGTTCGTCGACGGCGCACTCGTGGGATTGCAGGTCGTCCCGTTTGGGTTGTGCTCGAAGGCGCCGATGTCGGCGGGATTCGAGATCAGCAACTGGCCCAGCAGCTGGTCGGCGAGGAAGGTGGCCGCACCGCGATCGCGTGCGTCCGTGGACATGCGCACCGCTGTGGCCTGCAGGCTCACCAGCGCCAGCACACCGAAGGCAACGACGAGCAAGGAGACCAGAATCTCGATCATGGTGAAGCCGCGCGCTCGGCGTCGGCTTGAAGCAGCATGCGGTCGCATTCAGCAGGCCCTCGGGTCGCTGGCGTCAGCGACGCCTGGATCGCACATCCGAATCAGTCCGCCCCCGAGGATATTGATCTGCCGCACGCTGGTGCTCGGCACCGTCGAGGACACCGTGACTTGCTCGAGGCGCGCAGCGCCTGTCGTGTCCGCCATGCCGGTGGGCAGGAAGGTGGCCACGAGGCTGGATGTGCTGGAGGTCACGTCGATACCCGACGTCTCGCCGCCGCTGCGCGATTGGATGGTCGTCGAAGGTGAGACCAGTGCGACGGTCCAGCCGCCGCTGGTGCCTGTCAGCGTCAAGCTGACGGCGCTGTTGCGGCGCGCCGCCTCGGCACGCGCCAGGTTCACGCCTGACACGATGCTTTCGGCGGCGCTGCGCACGCGAAAGTTGGCCATTTGCTCCCTGAAGGCGGGCGCTGCAAGTGCGGCCACGATCGCAACGACAGCCAAAACGGTCATCAACTCGATCAGAGTGAAGCCGCGCGCGCGCACGCATCGCGGGAAAGTTTGTAATCTCAGCATGTCGCCCCCTGCCGCTGCATCCAGCAGTTCACCGGCAACCCGGATGCCCCGGGAAAGGCAGTCGTGCGCTGCACGTTCGAGTCGTCGACCGTGAAGGTGAATCCAGACATGAGCGAGCCGGCATTGCCTGTCGCAGTCAGCACGAAACTCTGACTCGTCGCACTAGCGCCCCACCCGCAGCTGAATGTGAAGTCGGCCGCTGTGGGCAAAGCAACACTACAAGTTGTGGCTGTCGTGCCGTAGTTGCGGTTGTCTTGGTAGAACTGCTCCATGCGCACGCGGGTCGACGTCATCTGCGCGGTGGCGTCGGCGATTCGGCTGCGCTGGATGTGGGCGGTGTACGAGGGGTAAGCCACGGCGGCAAGGATTGCAACGATCGCCACCGTGATCAGCAGTTCGATCAGCGTGAAGCCACGCGCGACCTGCGGCCTCCCCGGCATTGCCCTCAATCCACAACGATCCATGCTCTCGGCTCCCAACGCGGTTGTGCGTGTTGGGGCGGATCGTAGAAAGGGCGATGGGAAACGCCCTGCGAACGAATGCACGACGCAGATCGGCGCCGATGGGCGGGTCAGGCGACGCGACGAGCGGGCGCTCGTCAAGCCGCACCGGACGCAAGCCCGACGCGGCCCGTGAAAAACTACCGCGGCAAGTCGCTCGCCCCCATCAAGTACTCATCCACCGCCCGCGCCGCCTGCCGACCCTCGCGGATCGCCCAGACGACGAGGCTCTGTCCGCGGCGCATGTCGCCGGCCGCGAAGACCTTGTCGGCGTTGGTCTTGTAGCCGCCGATGAAGTCGGCGCTGGCCCTGGCGTTGCCGCGGTGGTCACGGTCGACACCGAACGCATCGAGCACGCTGGCCACGGGGGCGGTGAAGCCCATCGCCAGCAGCACCAGTTCGGCCTTGTGTTCTTCTTCACTGCCGGGCACTTCGACCATCTTGCCGTTCTGCCACTCGACGCGAACAGTTTTCAACGCCGTCAACTTGCCCTTGCTGCCGAGGAACTCCTTGGTCGCGATCGCGAACTCGCGCTCGCAGCCTTCTTCATGGCTCGAGCTCGTGCGCAGCTTGGTCGGCCAGTACGGCCACACCAGCGGCTTGTTCTCCTGTTCGGGCGGCATCGGCATCACCTCGAACTGCGTCACGCTCGCCGCGCCGTGACGGTTGCTGGTGCCGACGCAGTCGCTGCCGGTGTCGCCGCCGCCGATGACGATGACGTGTTTGCCATCGGCGCGGATTTGCGTCTTCAGCTTGTCGCCAGCCACGATCTTGTTCTGCTGCGGCAGGAACTCCATCGCGTAATGCACGCCGTCAAGGTCGCGGCCTGTCACCGGCAGGTCGCGTGATTGCTCGGCCCCGCCGGTCAGCAGTACGGCGTCGAACTCGGCCTTCAACTGCGCGGGGGTGATCGTCTCCTTGGCATCGTTCGTGACTTTGCTGTCTTTCGGGATCGCACCGATGAGGACGCTGGTCTTGAACGTCACACCCTCGGCCTTCATCTGTTCGACGCGGCGATCGATGTGTGTCTTCTCCATCTTGAAGTCGGGGATGCCGTAGCGCAGCAAGCCGCCGATGCGGCTGTTCTTCTCGAACAGCGTCACGTCGTGGCCGGCGCGCGCGAGTTGCTGTGCGGCGGCCAGGCCCGCAGGGCCGGAGCCGACGACGGCGACCTTCTTGCCGGTCTTGACTTTAGGCGGCTGCGGCTTGACCCAACCTTCGGCCCAGGCACGGTCGATGATCGCGTGCTCGATGCTCTTGATGCCGACCGGGTCGTCATTGACGTTCAACGTGCACGCTGCTTCGCAAGGTGCCGGGCAGACACGACCGGTGAACTCGGGGAAGTTGTTGGTCGAGTGCAGCACGGTGATCGCGTTCTGCCAATCGCCGCGGAACACCAGGTCGTTGAAGTCCGGGATGATGTTGTTGACCGGGCAGCCGCTGTTGCAGAACGGCGTGCCGCAATCCATGCAGCGCGCGGCTTGCGTCCTGGACTGCTCGTCGTTCAAGGTGATGACGAACTCTTTCCAGTTCTTCACCCGCTGCGGTACGGGTTCGTAGCCTTCTTCGAGGCGCTCGTATTCGAGGAAGCCGGTGACTTTGCCCATGACTCTGTGCTCTGCTTATTTGGCGGGGACGGTGGTGTTCTTCGACTTTGCTTTGCTGACCACGGCTTGCGCGGTCACCGTGGCATTCATCTGTTTCAAAGCACGCGCGTACTCGTGCGGGAAGACCTTGATGAACTTGGCGCGCGACTCGGCCCAGTGGTCGAGGATGTGGCGTGCGCGCAAGGAGCCGGTCCACCGGTGGTGGTCGTCGATCAGCTTCTTCAGCCACACATCGTCGGCTTGGCCCTTGTGGAACGTAGCAGTGTCTTGCTGCTCGCGCGGCTGCACCTTGTCGAGCAAGACCATGCTGGTGTTGCAGCGCTTGGCGAAGTGGCCGTCTTCGTCGTACACGAAGGCCACGCCGCCGCTCATGCCGGCGGCGAAATTGCGGCCGGTCTTGCCGAGTACGACGACGGTGCCGCCGGTCATGTACTCGCAGCCGTGGTCGCCCGTGCCTTCGACCACCGCGGTCGCGCCCGACAGACGCACCGCAAAGCGCTCGCCGGCAACACCGCGGAAGAACGCTTCACCGCTTGTGGCGCCATACAGGGCCGTGTTGCCGATGATGATGTTGGCCGTCGCGTCGCCGCGGAAGTCGATGCTCGGCCGGACGACGATGCGCCCGCCCGACAGCCCTTTGCCGGTGTAGTCGTTGGCATCACCGATGAGGTACTGCGTGATGCCGGCAGCCAGGAACGCGCCGAAGCTCTGTCCGCCCGTGCCTTCCATCTGCATGAAGATCGTGTGGTCGGGCAGGCCTTCGGGACGTCGGCGGATCAGCTCGCCGGACAGCATCGCGCCGACGCTACGGTTGCCGTTGCGCACGTCCTGCATGAACTGCACCTTTTCGCCGTTCTCGATCGCGGGCAGGCACTTCTCGATCAGCTTCAGGTCGAGCGCCTTGTCCAGGCGATGGTCCTGCGCTTCGGTTTGATGGCGCGCCACGTCGGCCGGCACCGCAGGCAGATGGAAGACGCGCGCGAAGTCGAGGCCGCGCGCCTTCCAGTGCGCGATGCCCTTCTTCGTGTCGAGCAGGTCGGCGCGGCCGATCAATTCATCGAACGTGCGCATGCCGAGCTGCGCCATGATCTGCCGCGCTTCTTCGGCAACGAAGAAGAAGAAGTTGACGACATGCTCGGGCCGGCCGGC
>JANNJX010000782.1:0-2284 GCA_031396005.1 Burkholderiales bacterium | reverse complement strand
CTTGCGAAACATCGAGCTCACTGCTCGCCGCGGACTGTGCTGCGACAATCGCTGCTCGACAACGCACCAACAATCTCGCCGCATGAGTGAACCGTTCGCGCACCCGGTGCGCGTCTACTGGGAAGACACCGACGCCGGCGGTGTCGTCTTCTACGCCAACTACCTGAAGTTCTTCGAGCGTGCGCGCACCGAGTGGCTGCGTGCGGCCGGCTTCGGGCAGGAGCAGTTGCGCATCGAACTCGGGCTGATGTTCGTCGTCAGCGAAACCACCGTGCGCTACCACCGGCCGGCGCGCCTGGACGACGAGCTGCAGATCAGCGTCGAGCCCGCACCGCCGCGGCACGTGACGCTGACGCTGGCACAGCGCGCCACGCGCGGTGACACGAGCCTGGTCGATGGCCGCATCACCATTGCTTGCGTCGATGCCGGAACCTTGCGGCCACGGCGCATTCCCAAACCCGTCATCGAAGCGCTTTTCGAATGAACCAAGACATGTCCATCTTCTCGCTGGTGCTGCAGGCCAGCTTCGTCGTCCAGTTGGTGATGGCCGGTCTGATGATCGTCTCGCTGATCAGCTGGACGGTGATCTTCGGCAAGCTCATCGGCCTGAAGCAGGTGCGCGTCGGCAACGAAGAGTTCGAGCGCGAGTTCTGGGCTGGCCGCCACCTCGGCGAGCTCTTCCAGGCCGCCAACAACAAGCCGGCCGGCAGCAAAACCGCACCGATGGAGCGCATCTTCGCTTCGGGCATGCGCGAGTTCTTCAAGCTGCGCGAGAAGAAGCTCGACGCCGGAGTACAGCTCGACGGCGCACGCCGCGCGATGCGGGCGAGCTTTCAGCGCGAGCTCGACGTGATCGAGAGCCACTTGAGTTTTCTCGGCTCCGTTGCTTCGGTGAGCCCGTACGTCGGTTTGTTCGGCACCGTGTGGGGCATCATGCATGCCTTCGTCGGCTTGTCGAACATGCAGCAGGTGACGCTGGCCACCGTGGCGCCGGGCATCGCCGAAGCGCTGGTGGCCACCGCGATCGGTTTGTTCGCGGCGATCCCGGCGGTGATCGCGTACAACCGCTTCGCGCGCGACATCGACCGCATCGCCATCCAGTTGGAGACTTTCATCGAGGAGTTCTCCAACATCCTGCAGCGCAACGCTGGAGTGTCATGAACCGCCCCCACGCTCTCTTCGTTCGCTGCCCCCCGAGGGGGCGCTCATCGCCCTTCGGGCGGCCGGGCGGGCTCTGACGTGGCACAACCGATGCGAGGCGGTGGTCTGCGGCGCCGACGTTCGATGAACGAGATCAACATGGTGCCGTTCATCGACGTCATGTTGGTGCTGCTGATCATCTTCATGGTCACCGCGCCGCTGATCACGACGGGCGTGGTCGATCTGCCGAGCGTGGGTGCGTCCAAGGCGAAGCCGCAGTCGGTCATCGAAATCGTGGTCGGCGTCGACGAGCGGTACAAGATCAAAGTCGATGGCCAGGCCGAGCCGCAGCCGGTGTCGCTGGCGCAGATTTCGGCGCGTGTGAAGCAGGCGCAGAAGGGCGTGGCCGAAACGCCGGTCGTGATCTCGGCCGAGAAGTCGGTGAAGTACGAGGCCGTGGTGCGGGTCATGGACAGGCTGCAAAAAGACGGCGTGCAGCGTGTCGGCCTGTCGGTGAAGCAAGGCGTTTAGCGGCAATGTCACAGGCATCGAGCTTCGAACACCGCCGCCCGCAACGCCCGGGCGGCATGGGGCGTGGCGCGATGATGGCGCTGCTGGTGCACGGCGGTCTGTTGATCGCGCTGGCCTTCGGCGTGAGCTGGCGGTCGAGTGAGCCGACGGGCAGCAGCGCCGAGTTGTGGGCCGCGGTGCCGCAGGCCGCGGCGCCCGCGGCCGTGCAGCCGCCGCCCCCGCCGCCGATGCCCAAGGTCGAACCGAAGCCGGAACCCAAGGTCGAGCCGCCGCCTCCGCCGCCCAAGGCCGACACGCGTGACGCCGACATCGCGCTCGAGAAGGCGAAGGCGGCGGAGAAGGAAAAGCGCGAGGAGTTGGAGCGCGAGAAGCTGGAGCGGCTGAGGGCAGAAAAGATCGAACGCGAAAAAGCGGAGAAGCTCGAGCGCGAGAAAGCCGCCAAGCTCGAACGCGAAAAGCTCGAGATGGAAAAGCGCGAAGCCGCTGCCGATGCCGAGCGTGTGGCCAAGCTGCGCGACGAGAACCTGAAGCGGATGCAAGGCATGGCTGGCGCGACAGGTGCACCGCAATCCACCGGCACTGCGTTGCGTGAAGCGGGGCCGTCGGCCAGCTA
>JANNJX010000773.1:0-4194 GCA_031396005.1 Burkholderiales bacterium | reverse complement strand
GTGCACCGCCTGCGACCCGTCACGGTTCTTTTCGTTCCGGCGCGACCGGGTCACCGGTCGCATGGCTGCTGCCGTCTGGATTCGCAGCTGACGTGACGGCCCCTTGCTCGCTGCGCGAGCTCTCCCCCGAGGGGAGGCGCGGGCCGACGCTTGGGAGCGGCCCGGCGCTGGCCCGCGACTCGCGCGCCCGCCGCGCTGCCCGCCGCGACGGCGTGGCCAGGATGTAGAGCACCACCGACAGCGGGATCACCCCCCATCCGACCACGGTGAAGACCGCGCCGAGGACGGTGCCCTGGGGCGAAAACGCTTCGACCAGCGCCACCATCAGCACGACGTACATCCAGGCCAGGGCAACGATAGTGAGCATCTGTGGGCGATCGCGTATTTGCTAAACGGCGGACAAGCGGCATAGTGCGGCCAGGCGAGCGTGTCATTGTTCACGACTCGCAGACCCCACAAAAGGAGACAGGACTCATGGCGCCTCCATCGACGCCCCATTGGGGCAGCGGCGATCCGCAGGCTTATGGCAAATCCATGGGCGAGATGCTGCAAGCGGCAGCCGGGCTGACGTTGCCGGCCTCGGCCATCGGCGCCCTGCAGGCCGAGTACATGAAGGAAGCGGCGCAGATGTGGAATGGCGCCGTCGAGCGCCTGACCGGCAAGGCCGAGACCGAACCGGTCAAGCTGGCCGACCGCAGGTTCGCCGCCAGCGACTGGGCCGCCAACCCGGCCACCGCATTGGCCGCGCAGACCTACCTGCTGAACTCGCGCACGCTGCTGAAGATGGCCGAGGCGATTGAGGGCGACGCCAAGACCAAGGCCCGCGTGCGCTTCGCGGTGCAGCAGTGGATCGACGCCGCCAGCCCGAGCAACTACCTGGCCTTCAACCCGGAAGCGCAACGCAAGGCGCTCGAAACCAAGGGCGAGTCGATCGCGCAGGGCCTGGCGCACCTGTGGGGCGACGTGCAGCAGGGCCACGTCTCGCAGACCGACGACAGCGTGTTCGAGGTCGGCCGCAACGTGGCGACGAGCGAGGGCGCGGTGGTGTTCGAGAACGAGCTTTTCCAGTTGCTCGAATACAAGCCGCTGACGGCCAAAGTGCATGAGCGACCGATGCTGTTCGTGCCGCCGTGCATCAACAAGTACTACATCCTCGATCTGCAGCCCGACAACTCGCTGATCCGCTACCTCGTCAGCCAGGGCCACCGCATGTTCGTCATGAGCTGGCGCAACCCCGACGAGTCGATCGCCGACAAGACCTGGGACGACTATGTCGAGGACGGCCCGATCCGCGCCATCCACGAGGTGCGCTCGATCAGCGGCCAGCAGCAGATCGACGTCATGGGCTTCTGCGTCGGCGGCACGATCCTGTCGACCGCGCTGGCGGTGCTGGCTGCGCGCGGCGAACAGCCTGCGGCCAGCCTGTCGTTGCTGACCTCGATGCTCGACTTCTCCAACACCGGCGTGCTCGACATCTTCATCGACGAGCCGGCGGTGCAGTTGCGTGAGGCCACCATCGGCAGCAAGGCGTCGGGCGGCCCGGGCCTGCTCAAGGGCAAGGAGCTGGCCACGACCTTCAGCTTCCTGCGGCCAAACGACCTGGTGTGGAACTACGTCGTCGGCAACTACTTGAAGGGCGACAAGCCGCCGCCGTTCGACCTGCTGTACTGGAACGGCGATTCGACCAACCTGCCGGGACCGATGTTCTGCTGGTACCTGCGCCACACGTATTTGCACAATGAGCTGCGCCAACCGGGCAAGCTGACTGTCTGCGGCGAGAAGATCGATCTGGCCAAGATCAAGGCGCCGGTCTTCCTCTACGGCTCGCGCGAAGACCACATCGTGCCGTGGGATGCGGCGTTCGAGAGCAGCAACATCCTCAAGGGCAAGGCCCGCTTCGTGCTCGGCGCGTCGGGTCACATCGCCGGCGTCATCAACCCGCCGGCCGCGAAGAAGCGCAGCCACTGGGTCGATGGCAAGTTGGGCGGCAGCGCCAAACAATGGCTGGAATCGGCCAAAGAAGTGTCCGGCAGCTGGTGGACCGATTGGGCGGCGTGGTTGAAGCCGCATGCCGGCAAGATGGTGGCCGCGCCGAAGGCGTATGGTGACCGCCAACACAAGGTCATCGAGCCCGCCCCAGGTCGTTACGTCAAGGCAAAAGCCTGATCACAGCAAGGAGATCTCACATGGCCATCGACATTGTCATCGTCGCTGCCGCCCGCACGGCCGTCGGCAAGTTCGGCGGCGCGCTCGCCGCCACGCCGGCCGCCGAGCTCGGCGCGGCGGTCATCCAGGAACTGTTGAAGCGCGCCAAGCTGAACGGCGAGCAGATCGGCGAGGTCATCCTCGGCCAGGTGCTCACCGCCGGCGTCGGCCAGAACCCGGCGCGCCAGTCGGTCATCAAGTCGGGGCTGCCGAAGGCGGTGCCGGCGATGACGATCAACAAGGTCTGCGGCTCGGGCCTGAAGGCCGTGATGCTCGGCGCCCAGGCCATCCGCGACGGCGACAGCGAGATCGTCATCGCGGGTGGCCAGGAGAGCATGAGCATGAGCCCGCACGTGCTGCAAGGCTCGCGCAACGGCCAGCGCATGGGCGACTGGAAGATGATCGACACGATGATCACCGACGGCCTGTGGGACGTCTACAACCAGTACCATATGGGCATCACCGCCGAGAACGTGGCCAAGGAACACGGCATCACGCGCGAGGCCCAGGACGCGCTGGCGCTGGCTTCGCAGCAGAAGGCCGCAGCGGCGCAGGACGCCGGCCGGTTCAAGGACGAGATCGTGCCTTTCAGCATCGCGCAGAAGAAGGGCGATCCGCTCGTCTTCGCGGCCGACGAGTTCATCAACCGCAAGAGCACGGCCGAGGTGCTCGCCGGCCTGCGTCCGGCTTTCGACAAGGCCGGCAGCGTGACGGCCGGCAACGCCTCGGGGTTGAACGACGGCGCGGCGGCCGTGGTGCTGATGACGGCCAAGAAGGCCGATCAGCTCGGCTTGCAGCCGCTGGGCCGAATCGCCAGTTACGCCAGCGCGGGGCTCGATCCGGCGACGATGGGCATGGGCCCGGTGCCGGCCTCGCGGCGCGCGCTGGAGCGCGCCGGTTGGAAGCCCGCCGATCTCGATCTGCTCGAGATCAACGAGGCTTTTGCCGCGCAAGCCTGCGCGGTGCACAAGGAAATGGGCTGGGACACGAGCAAGGTCAACGTCAATGGCGGCGCGATCGCCATTGGCCACCCGATCGGCGCCAGCGGCTGCCGCATCCTGGTGACGCTGTTGCACGAGATGCAGCGACGCAATGCGAAGAAGGGTATTGCCTCTCTTTGCATCGGCGGCGGCATGGGTGTAGCGTTGACCATCGAACGTTGATCAATCAAGGAGACTGAGATGGCACAAAAGCTTGCATACGTCACCGGTGGCATGGGCGGCATCGGCACCGCGATCTGCCAGCGCCTGCACAAGGAAGGCCACAAGGTCATAGCCGGCTGCGGCCCGAGCCGCGACCACGCCAAGTGGCTGGCCGAGCAGAAGGAGCAGGGCTACACCTTTTACGCCTCGGTCGGCAACGTCGCCGACTGGCAGAGCACGGTCGATGCCTTCACCAAGTCGGTCGCCGAGCACGGTGCGATCGACATCCTGGTCAACAACGCCGGCATCACCAAGGACCGCATGTTCCTCAAGATGACGCCCGACGACTGGAAGGCGGTGATCGACACCAACCTGAACAGCATGTTCTACGTCACCAAGCAGGTGGTGCCGGGCATGGTGGAAAAAGGCTGGGGCCGCATCATCCAGATCTCGTCGGTCAACGGCGAAAAAGGCCAGGCAGGGCAGACCAACTACTCGGCGGCCAAGGCCGGCATGCACGGCTTCACGATGGCGCTGGCGCAGGAGATGGCCAACAAGGGCGTGACCGTGAACACCGTGAGCCCGGGCTACATCGGCACCGACATGGTCAAGGCGATCAAGCCCGAGGTGCTGGAAAAGATCGTGGCGACGATTCCGGTCAAGCGCCTGGGCACCCCGGAGGAGATCGGCTCGATCGTGGCCTGGCTGGCGAGCGAAGACTCCGGGTTCACCACCGGCGCCGACTTTTCGTGCAATGGTGGTTTGCACTTGGGTTGAGCGCTTCGCGCTCAACCCAGTGCAAACCTGCGGTCGAACATACCGCTCCCCCAAGCCCCCTCCGAGCGGG
>JANNJX010000744.1:0-2701 GCA_031396005.1 Burkholderiales bacterium | reverse complement strand
CACGCCGATGAACGTGGCGACGATCCAGAACACCAATGGCCAGGCCATCACGCTGGCCGTCAAGCACAATGGCGCGCGCGACCCGAAGGGTTGGAAGGGTTTCAAATTCGCGGTCCCTTTCGAGTACTCGATGCACAACTTCCTGCTGCGCTACTACGTGGCCGAAGCAGGGCTGAACCCGGACACCGACATCCAGATTCGCGTCGTGCCGCCGCCGGAGATGGTGGCCAACCTGCGCGCCGGCAACATCGACGGTTTTCTCGGGCCCGATCCGTTCAACCAGCGCGCGGTGTTCGAGGAGATGGGCTTCATCCACCTGCTGACCAAGGAGCTGTGGAACGGCCATCCGTGCTGCGCCTTCGGCACCTCCACCGAATTCATCACGAAGAATCCGAACACCTTCGCCGCGCTCTACCGCGCGGTGCTCACCGCCGCGGCGATGGCGCGCAAGGCGGAGAACCGCGAACTGATCGCCAAGGTGATCGCGCCGCAGCAGTACCTGAACCAGCCCGAGACCGTGATCGCGCAGGTGCTCACCGGCAAGTTCGCCGACGGCCTGGGCAACGTGCAGACGGTGCCGGATCGCGCCGATTTCGACCCGATCCCGTGGCAGAGCATGGCGGTGTGGATGTTGACGCAGATGAAGCGCTGGGGGTATCTCAAGGGCGACGTGAACTACAAGCAGATCGCCGAGCGCGTGTTCCTGCTCACCGACGCCAAGAAGCAGATGAAGGCGCTCGACATGAAGACGCCCGACGGTTCCTACCCGAAGTTCACCGTGATGGGCAAGGTGTTCGATCCGGACAAGGCCGAGGCTTATGCCAACAGCTTTGCGATCAGCAAGGGCTGAGCGGTGCAACCTTCGCTGGGCTTTCGCGCTGGGCTGCTGTCGTTGCTGATCCTGGCACTGCTGCTGGGCATCTGGCACCTGGCCACGCTGTCGCCGGCGGGCGCACCCGCGCCGGCGGCACCGCAGATGACGGCAGAGCAGATCGAGTACGCCAAGCTGATGGGCAAGGACTCGGCCGCGAGCGCCGCGCCTGCCGCCAGGTCGGGCTTTCCGACGCTGGCGCAGATGGGTGCGGTGATGGTCAGGCATCTCGCCAGCCCGTTCTATGACAACGGGCCGAACGACAAGGGCGTCGGCCTGCAGCTCGCGCACTCGCTCGGCCGCGTCGGCCTGGGCTACCTGCTCGCGGCGTTGGTGGCGATACCGCTGGGCTTCGTCATCGGCATGAGCCCGCTCGTGTACCGCGCGCTCGACCCGTTCATCCAGGTGTTGAAACCAATCTCGCCGCTGGCGTGGATGCCGCTGGCGCTCTACACGATCAAGGACAGCTCGATCAGCGGCATCTTCGTGATCTTCATCTGCTCGGTCTGGCCGATGCTGATCAACACCGCCTTCGGCGTGGCCGGCGTGCGCCGCGAGTGGCTGAACGTGGCCAAGACGCTCGAGGTGAAGCCACTGCGCCGCGCCTTCGAGGTGATCTTGCCGGCCGCCGCGCCGACCATCCTCACCGGCATGCGCATCAGCATGGGCATCGCGTGGCTGGTGATCGTCGCCGCCGAGATGCTGGTGGGGGGCACGGGCATCGGCTACTTCGTCTGGAACGAGTGGAACAACCTCTCGCTGCCGAACGTGATCTTCGCGATCCTGGTGATCGGCGTGGTCGGCATGCTGCTCGATCTGATGTTCGCGCGGCTGCAGAAGGCAGTGACCTATGTCGACTGACTTCCTCAAGGTCGAGGGGCTGGCGAAGCGTTATGGCGACAGCACAGTCTTCGACAGCGTCAACTTCAGCGTCGCGCAGGGCGAGTTCGTCTGCATCGTCGGCCACAGCGGTTGCGGCAAGACGACGATCCTGAACGTGCTCGCGGGGCTGGAGAGCGCGAGCGACGGCCATGTCTTCATGGACGGCCGTGAAGTTGCCGGCCCCAGCCTGGACCGCGGCGTCGTCTTCCAGGGCCACGCGTTGATGCCGTGGCTGTCGGTGCGCAAGAACATCGCCTTCGCGGTGCGCAGCAAGTGGCCGGACTGGTCGCGCGCGCAAGTGGACGAGCATGTGCGCATGTACGTGGCGATGGTCGGTTTGGGCGAGGCCATCGACAAGAAGCCGTCGCAGTTGTCCGGCGGCATGAAGCAGCGCGTCGGCATCGCCCGCGCCTTCGCCATCCAGCCGCGCATGCTGCTGCTCGACGAGCCCTTCGGCGCGCTCGATGCGCTGACGCGCGGCACGATCCAGGACGAACTGCTGCGCATCTGCGGCCAGACGCAGCAGACGGTGTTCATGATCACGCACGACGTCGATGAAGCGATCCTGCTCGCCGACCGCGTCCTCTTGATGAGCAACGGGCCGCAGGCGCGCGTGGCCGAGGTGGTGCGCAACACCATGCCGCGCGACCGTCAGCGCGCGACGCTGCACCACGACCCGCAGTACTACCGCATCCGCAACCACCTGGTCGATTTTCTGGTGGCGCGCAGCAAGGAGCTGTCGCACGGCCGCGCGCCGGCGCAGCCGCTCGAAGTCAGTCCCGGCCTGGAGCCGGAGCCGCAACCCGTCACCGCCCCTTCCATCAGGAGAATCGCATGAGCCGTCTGGACGTCACCGAGAAGATCATCGCCACCAAGGTCGCCAAAGGCCTGACGTGGGCCGATGTTGCGAAACAGGTCGGGCTGTCCAAGGAGTGGGTCACGGCCGGC
>JANNJX010000733.1:0-5266 GCA_031396005.1 Burkholderiales bacterium | reverse complement strand
GGCGACGCTCGCGTTGCGCCCCCACCGCTTGCAATTGGTGGCGCCGGCGCAGGCACTGCTGCAAGGCACCTGCAAGCGCGCCGACTATCTGGGCAGCCACCTCGAGGTGCTGGTGGATTCGCCGTGGGGCGAGCTGCTGCTGTTCGCCGAGGCCGACATGCCGGCGCCGGCGGCGGGTGACGCACTCGGACTCACTTTCGCCCCCGGCGAAGCGATCTTGCTGTCGCGCGACGCCGGGCAACGCGCGCGCTGATCCGACGACGCGCACGCGGGCTCCACAGGCGCGCGCGCACAGGCTCCTTGGAGCGCCACGCGCGTGAGCCGAGTCGCCCGCGCCGGCCGGCGCCTGCGGTGTGGTCTGCACTGCCAACGTCGGGTTGTCCTACCCGATATCGGGCGTGCTCGTTGGAGGATCAAATACCCCAACGTGAAGACCGGAGAAGCCCGCATGACGGATCCGAGAAATGTCGCGCACGACAAAAAAGTGCAGCAAGAGAAGAAGCACAACGCCGAAGAGATCGCGCCCGGTGCCGACGAGACGCCGCAGCCCGGCAAGAAGACCCGCATGAAGCACCATGCTTCGGACACGCCCAAGACGCCTGCCGAGCCGGCACGTGTGCCGAGCGGCGAAAAGCCGCTGGAGTAATTGCGGGGCAACTCGTGCTGTGCGCTATGGCCGATGGCGACAAAGCGCTCACGCAATGCTGCCCTGAAGATCACTTCACCAGTGGCCGCACGCTCGTGAAGCCGCCATCGACCGGGATCACCTGCCCGGTGATGCGCGCGGCCGCTTCCGACAGCAGCCACGCCATCACCGAGGCCACCGTGTCGGCCGACTGCACGCCGCCGAGCGGGTACTGCTTGCCGGCGCCTTCGCGCATCGCCGGCACTTTCAACATGCCCGCGGTCATCGGCGTCTCGGTCATGCCGGGGGCGACGACGTTGATGCGCAGACCCAGCGGCGCGTAGGTGGCGGCGGCGCCGCGGGCCAGCGCTTCGACGCCGCCTTTGGCCGCAGCGATGGCTTCGTGGTTGGCGACGCCGATTCTGGCGACGACGCTGCTGGCCAACACCGCGGCTCCGGGCGTTGACACCGCGCGCAGCGCCTCGACCCAAGCGCCGAGCATGAACACGGCGCTGTCGAGGTTGACGCGCATCACTTCACGGTAGGCGTCGGCGCTGGTGCGGTGCAGCGGCGCGATCAGCGTGCTGCCGACGCAATGGGCGAGCGCGCTGGGTGGCGCGCCGAAGGTTTCTTTGCACGCGGCAATGGCGGCGGCCGCACCTTCGGGTGTCGTCGTGTCGGCGCTGATGCGCGCATCGGCTGGCACGTCTTGCATCTGCGACGCGTCGCGGCCGACGGCAGCGACGCGCCAGCCCTGGGCTTGCAGTTGCGCGCACAGCGCGCGGCCGATGCCGCCACGGGCGCCGGTGATGAGAGCGATGGTGAATGGGTTGGTCATGCGAAGAGTTCTGATGGGGGATCGGGTTGTGCGGGTTGCTTGTTCCAGAACGCCGAGAACGAGCGGCAACGTGTGGGCGGGTCGGCAAAGGCCCGCAGCATCGGGGCGAGGTCGAAGGCATCGAACGCCGTGCCGAGGTGCAGGTTATGAATGCCGTGCAAGCTGCGCGCTGCGGCGAGGGCGCCGTGCAGCGCGTCTCGCTCACCGATCCACTGCTGCGAGGCGAGTGCCGCCATGCGAGCGCCGACAAAACGCCAGCGGCGCTCGCTCCACGGCCATGTGCGGTGGAACGCGGCGTCGAGCACGGCGACCGGCGTTGCTCCTTCAGGGGCATCGGCGAGCGACCACGGGTGCACGAGCCAGACGTCTTTGCCCTCGACTGCCGCAGCATCGGGCGCGGTGAAGCCCAGATCGGCCGGCGGCGCGGCGAACAGTGGCGGCTCGATCACCACTTCATGCGCGCCCGGCTCGGCAGCCAACGCGCGCGCCGAATGTGCGATGCGATCGAGCGCGTCGTAGCCTGTGTCGATGATCGTGCCCGCGCTGTGCCACGACGCGTGCGCATACCGCTGCACGTTGCCGGCATTGAACAGGTACGGCTTGTGGCTGCCGGTGCCGGCCACCCATTGCCAGCTCAGGTGGTTGCTCGCCAGGTCGCCGTCGAGCAGATGCGCATAGAGCCAATCGGCGCCGGCGCGCCAATGCACCTTGCGCAGATGTACGACGTAAGACGCCAGCCACATGCGGGCGTGGTTGTGAACGTAGCCGTCTGTGTATAGCGTGCGCACGGCCTGGTCGATCGCCGGCACGCCAGTGCGGCCTTGGCGGATGTCGGCCGGCAGTTCGCGCGTGTAGGCAGCCTCGGGCAGCGGGCCCTCGTGCAGCGACTCGAAGATGGCGTCACCGTCGTGCCGCCACGCATGGTGGAAGAACTCGCGCCAGCCGAGTTCGAAGACGAGCTTGTGTTCTCTGCGCAGATTCAATGCCGTGCGTACGTCAGGCAGGTGCAGAAAACCGTGCGTGAGATACGGCGAGAGGCGCGTGACGGCGCCACCGATGTGGTTGCGCGTGCGCGCGTACTCGCTCGCACGCACGGCGGCCAGTGCTTGCAGCGCGGCTTGCGGTGTGGGCGTGAAGGCGTCAATCGGCATGGCCGACCTCGCCCCGCCGAATCGCCGCAGCCCGCTGCGCAATCCGCGCTCGCTCATCTGTCGCTACGCGCGCGAGGTTTCTCACCTGCATCACCGTGCGCGGATTCTTGGCAAGCATCACCTCATGTCTAGACAAGAAGTCCCAGTACAGCGTCGTGAACGGGCAGGCACGCTCACCAACGCGCTCGCCCGGCTTGTAGCGGCAGCCCGCGCACAGACTGCCGCCGCTCTGGCGCTCGATGTACTTGCCGCTGGCGATGTAGGGCTTGCTCGCCATCAGGCCGCCGTCGCCGGCCTGGCTCATGCCGAGCGTGTTCGGCAGCTCCACCCACTCCACCGCATCGACATACACCGCGAGGTACCACTCGTGCACCTGCTTCGGCTGCACGCCATGCAAAAGCGCATACAGGCCGGTGACCATCAGGCGCTGGATGTGGTGCGCGTAGCCGTGTTCGAGCGTCTGCCCGATGGCGTCGGCCATGCAAGCCATGTCGGTCTTCGCATTCCAGTAAAACGGCGGCAGCGGCTCGTGGGCATCGAGCGCGTTGAGCTCGACGTAGGCAGGCATCTGCGTCCAGTAGATGCCGCGCACGTACTCGCGCCAGCCGAGGATCTGGCGGATGAAACCTTCGGCGCTTTGCAGCGGCACATGGCCCGTGCGGTACGCAGCTTCGGCGGCTGCGACGACCTCGCGCGCCGTGAGCAGCTTCAGGTTCAACGCCGTCGACAAATGCGAATGCCACAACCACGCCTCGCGCGGCCACAGTGCGTCTTGCCAGCGGCCGAACTGCGGCAGGCGCTCGTCGATGAAACGTTCTAGCGCATGCAGCGCCTGCTGGCGCGTCACGGCCCAGGCGAAGCTCGCGAGCGAGCCGGGGTGCTCGGCGAAGCGCTGCTGCACGAGGGCGATGACCTCGCGCGTGATCGCATCGGGCTCGAAGCGCGCACGCGCCGGCACCGCGCCCGGGCCGCCTTTGCCGAAGGACTCGCGGTTGTCGGCGTCGAAGTTCCATTGCCCGCCGGCGGGCTCGTCGCCGTCCATCAGCACGGCGTGCTGGCGCCGCATCTCGCGGTAGAAATATTCCATGCGCAATTGCTTGCGGCCTTTGGCGTGCGCAGCGAAGTCGTGCACGGCAGAAAAGAAGTGGCGGTCTTCGCGGATGTCCAACACCAGGCCCGCTCGTTTGCCCACAGCGCGCAGCGACGCGAGCACGCGCGCGTCGCCGGGCGCCGTCATCACGAGCGCAGCAGGTTGCAGTTGCGCGATTGCCGATTGCAGCGATTCGGCCAGCGTGGCGTGGGCCTGCGCATCGTCGAGCCGCTGGTAGTGCAACGGCCGCCCCGCCTCGCGCAAAGCCTCTGCAAAGTGCCGCATCGCCGACAAGAAGATGGCGATGCGCGGCTGGCTCGACCAGACATGCGTCGATTCCTCCGCGGCCTCGGCCATCCACACCGCGTCGCGCGCGGCATCGAAGCCGTCGAACGCCGCGGCGCCTGCGTCGAGTTGATCGCCGAGCACGATGACGAGGTGACGCAGCGAGCTCATGCAGCTCGGCCCTTCTTCTTGCGGCAGGCCTCGGAGCAGTAGCGCACCGAGTCCCAGTTTTTCGCCCACGCGCGGCGCCAGCTCATCGGCCGGCCGCAAACCGTGCACGGCTTGCTCGGCAGCGCGGCCTTGTTGCCTTTGAATGCGCTCACTCGAACAGGCTCGGCTGCGCCGTGACGGCGGGTTTGGCACGCGCACGCTTCGTTGGCGGCAGCCCGCTCTTGCGCGAGCCGTGCTTGTCCTGAATCGCCTGCGCTTCTTCGCGCGCGGATGCCGTGCCGCGCAACGCGTACATGCGCTGCTTGGCGTGCGCCATCGCGCTGCGCTCTTCGACGATCGGCTGCGGGTACGTTGCGCTGCCGATCTCGGGCACCCAGCGACGGCAGAAGACACCGTCGGGATCGTGATCGGCCGCCTGCTTGGCGGGCGAGTACATGCGCAGCGTGTTGATGCCGGTGGTGCCCGACTGCATCTGCATCTGACCCCAGTGGATGCCGGGTTCGAAGTCGAGGAACTGCCGCGCCAGGAACTGGCCCGGCTCGCGCCAGTGCAACCACAGGTGATACGCCGCAAAGCTGACTAGCATCGCGCGCATGCGGAAGTTGATCCAGCCAGTGGCGACGAGGCTGCGCATGCAGGCATCGACCATGGGGTAGCCGGTGCGGCCTGCGCACCAGGCGTCGAAGCGCTCGCGGTTGAAATCGTCCTCACGCAAGCCGTCGCACACGCGCGCGAAGTTGCGCTGCTCGACCTGCGGCTCGTCTTCGAGCTTCTGCATGAAGTGGCAATGCCAGCGCAGGCGGCCGGCAAAGCCGCGCAGGTGATGGGCGAAGCGTCTGTCATCGCCGGCGGTCAGTGCAGCGATGCGCGCCTCGGTGGCCTGGTGGACCGTGCGCATCGACAGCGTGCCGAACGCCAGGTGCGCCGACAAGCGGCTGCAACCTTGTTCGGCCGTCAACGGGCTCGACAGCGCCTGCCGGTAGTTGGCCCCGCGCTGCTGCAGGAAGCTGTGCAGCGTGTCGCGCGCCGCCGCTTCACCGGCCAGCGGCAAGCGGCGGCTTGGCGACACCACGCCCAGTTGCGACAGCGTCGTCAGGTCTTGCGCG
>JANNJX010000822.1:0-9663 GCA_031396005.1 Burkholderiales bacterium | reverse complement strand
CGTGCCGCGTTCGAACAGACGCGGCAGCAGATCGGGCTCGATGCCGCTGCCCTGATCGATGACGTCGAGCACCAGCGCCAGCGGCTGGTCGGAGTCGGCCACGCGCAGCGTCACCTGCGAGCCCGGTGGCGAGTAGCGCAGCGCGTTGGCCAGCAGGTTGCGCAGCGCCAGGCGCAGCAGGCCCATGTCCATCGACGCGGTGCGCGTTTCGGCCACGCGCTCGATGTGCACCCGCTCGCGGTCGGCCAAAGGCATGTCGCCGACGGCCACGGCCAGCAGCGTGTCGATGTCGACATCGCTGTCCTGGCGCGAGACCGGCTGGCCGCTGCCGAGCAGCGTCGCCACGGCCAGCGTGTTGTCGACGCCGGACATCACGGCCTGCATCACACCCTGCGCGCGCTGCAGACGCTCGGCCGCGTCGCCGCGCGAGCGCTCGTCGGCCAGCGCCGCGGCGGCGCTCTGCAAGGCGGCCGAGGCGTTGTTCAGCGGCTGGCGCACTTCATGCGCGAGCACGTTCAACATCTCGCTGCGTTCGGCGAGCAACGCGTCGAGCTCGGCGGCGTAGCGCTCGACGTCGGCGCGCTGCACCTGCTCGCGCCGCAGCTCCGCGGTGCGCGCCAGCAGCTCGGTCACGTCGTCGGTCACCACCAGCGCGCGCAGGGCCAGGCCGGCGTCGTTGTACTGCACGATCGCCGAGGCGACGATGTCGAGCAGGCTGCCGTCGCGCCGGCGGACCTGCAGCACGCCGCTGGTGTGGCGGCCGTTGGACCAGAGCTGGTTGAGATCTTGCACACGCAGGCGGCGCGACTCGTCGGTGAAGAACTCGAGCGCGCGCCGGCCGATGACCTCTTCGCGCGTGTAGCCCATCGCCTCGAGCCAGCGGTCCGATACCGACAGAAAGACGCCGTCGGTGTCGATCGAGTGCATCATCGCCGGCGTCTGCTCGTAGAGCTGGCGCAGCAGTCGGTTGCCGTCGCGCAGCGCGATCTCGGCGTCGTGGCGCCACGTCACGTCCTGGAACGCGCCGAAGGCGCGCAGCGGGCGGCCGTTGGCGGACGCGACTTCGCCCACCGAACGCACCCAGAGGCGACGGCCGCGGGCCGTGGTCAACGGCAGGACGAGGTCGAACGGCGTGCCGTCGGCGATCGAGCGCTCGAGGGCTTCGCCGATGGCGGCGCGCGCCTCGGGCGCGTAGTAGGCGACGGCCTCGGCAAACGTCGGCCGGTGCCCCGGCTCGACCTCGTGGATGCGGCAGGTCTGGTCCGACCACCTGACGCTGCCGTCCTGCAGATCGAGCTCCCAGCCGCCGACGCCGGCGACGCGGCCGGTGCGATCGAGAAAGTCTTCGCTCTCGCGCAGTCGCCGCTGCGCTTCGTGCGCTTCGGTGACGTCGTCGACGGTGCCGACGAAGCCGCTGACGACGCCGTCGTCGCCCTGCACCGCGCGCGCCAGGGAGCGCACCCGGCGCATGCTGGCGTCGGCGCGGTTGACGCGGAACTCCATCGCGAATTCGCGGCCCGCCGCCGCGGCGCGCTGCCACTCTTCGAACACCGCCGGGCGATCTTCGGCGTGCAGCGTGGCCGTCCAGCCGTCACCCAGGCTCTGCTCGATCGACAGGCCGAAGATCGACTGCCAGCGTGCGTTGGTGTACGTGCAGCGGCCGGCAGCATCGGTGTGGAAGACGCCGAGCGGCGAAGCGTCGGACAGGGTGCGGAACTTGCGTTCGCTGTCGGCGAGCGCGCGCTGCGCTGCGTCCAGCGCCTGTTGGTCCCACAAGTCCTGAGTCAGCGCGACGAAGCCTTCGACGGCGCCGTCGGCGGCGCGCAGCGGCGCCAGCTGCACCCGGTCCAGGTGCAGGCTGCTGCCACGGACGTGGCGCGCCTCGAAGGATTGCGGCTGCCCGGCCAGCACGGCATCGTGGTGAGCGCCGTGGGCCTCGACGGCGCGGCTGCCGACCAGCTGCGACAGGTGCGCGCCGAGCAGCGCCGCGGCGCTGCGCCCCTGGCGCTGCACCGCGCGCGCGTTGGCGTAGAGGTTGCGCAGGTCACGGTCCCAGACCGTCACCGCCAGCGGCAGGTGGTCGAGGATGGTGGCGAGCGCGCGCACGTGGCGCGCCAGGTCGGACTCGGTCGCGCCGCTGCCCGCCGTGTCGCGGCCCAGCGCCCGCGCGCGCAGCAGCAAGCCTTGCACCACCGCTTGCGCCAGCTCGGCGAGTTGTGCGCGCTGCGCGGCGTCGAGCTGTCGCGGGGCGCGATCGATCACGCACAGCGTGCCCAGGCGCTCGCCGCTGGGCAGCGTCAGCGGCGCGCCGGCGTAGAAGCGGATGCCGGGCTCGCCGGCGACCAGCGGGTTGTCGGCGAAGCGCGGGTCGGCGCGGGCGTCGGTCACCTCCATCACGTCGCGGCCGAGGATGGCGTGGGCGCAGAAGGCGAGGTCGCGCGGCGTCTCGCGCATGCCCGGCAGGCCGAGGTTGGCCTTGAACCATTGACGTTGCTCGTCGATCAGGCTGACCAGCGCGATCGGCGTGCCGGCGATCTGCGCCGCCAGCCGCGCCAGGCTGTCGAACAGCGGCTCGGGCGCGGTATCGAGCACCGCCAACTCGCGCAGGCGCGCCAAGCGCTGCGTTTCGTCTGCAGGCAGCTCGGCTTTCACGTCGTCAGCAGCCCCCGTTGTTCGATGAAGCGCACCACCGTGTCCAGGCCGCTGCCGCGCTGCAGGTTCGTCATGACGTACGGCCGGCGATCGGCATGTGCGGGCCGCATGCGCTGCGTGTCAGCCTCCATCACCGCCAGATCGGCGCCGACATGCGGCGCCAGGTCGGTCTTGTTGATGACGAGCAGGTCGCTTTTGGTGATGCCAGGGCCGCCTTTGCGCGGAATCTTCTCGCCGCCGGCGACGTCGATGACGTAGATCGTCAAATCGGAGAGCTCTGGGCTGAAGGTGGCGGCGAGGTTGTCGCCGCCGGACTCGATGAAGACGATGTCGGCGTCGGGGAACTGCTGCAGCATGCGGTCCACGGCTTCGAGGTTGATCGACGCATCTTCGCGGATCGCCGTGTGCGGGCAGCCGCCGGTTTCCACGCCCATGATGCGTTCGGGCGCCAGAGCGCCGGCGACGGTGAGCAGGCGCTGGTCTTCCTTGGTGTAGATGTCGTTGGTGACGACGACGATGTCCCAGCGATCGCGCATCGCCTTGCAGAGCTTTTCGACCAGCGTCGTCTTGCCGGAGCCGACGGGGCCGCCGACGCCGACGCGCAGCGGCGGCAGTTTTTTGGTGCGTTGAGTCATGAGCGAAACAGCCTCGAATACTGGGTTTCGTGTTGCGATGAGCGGATAGCGAACAGCGGCGCGAAGGCTTGCCGTTGCTCGTCGTCGATGCTGAGCGCGGCTTGGGCCAGTGGCACCAATTCTTGCGCCAATCGGGCCAGGATGCGCTGGCCGGCGCTCTGGCCCAGCGGCACGGATTTCAGCGCCGCCTGCACCTGGTTCTCGGCCCACGAGAAGCCGTAGGCCAGCACCGAGTCGTGCGCGGCGGCGCCGGTCAACGCTGCGGCGAGGGCGAAGGCGATCGGCCAAGTCGGCGCGGGCGTGAGCGCAGCCAGAGTGGTGACGCGTTCGTCGTCGGCTGCTTGCTGGCGCAGCCATTCGAGCATCGAGCGGCCCATCTGCTCGGTCTGCGCACGCAGCTCGCGCGACTCGCGGCTGGCGAGCATCCAGGTGTTGAGCTCGGCGATGCGGGCCGCGTCGTGCCGCAGCCACGCGCCATGCGCCGACGCCACCAGCGGCAACTCTGCCCGCGCCTGGCTCAGATGCAGTTGGTCCGACAGCCAGCGCCGCGCGCTCGCTTCGTCATGCACCAGCGCAGCATCGACCGCCGTTTCGAGCGCTTCCGAATAACTGAAGCCGCCGACTGGCAGCGCCGGTGACGCCAGCCGCAAGAGGCCGAGCAGGGCGGCCGGCTGCATCAGTGATCGTGGGTGCCGTGATCGTGCCCATGGTGCGCATGCGCGGCCGCGTAGGCGCCGCCTTCGGGCTCGAACGGCGCCTGGATTTCGCGCACGATCAGGTGCATCGAGCGCAGCATGTCGGCCAGCACCGGGTCGGGTTCGAGTTGAAGGTGGTCGGGCCTGACCTCGAGCTGCACATGGCGGTTGCCCAGGTGGTAGGCCGCACGCGGCAGGTCCGCCGGGCCGCCGTGTTCGGCGCAAGCGGTGACACGCAGCACCGTTTGCGCAGCGGCCAGCGCGCGGATCAGCGAGCCATCTTCGGCGACGAGCACATCGCCACCGCGGACGACGCTGCCGCGCGGCAGGAAGACACCGAGCGCGCGGCCGGCGGAGTCGGTGGCGTCGAAGCGGCTTTTTTGCCGCACGTCCCAGTCGAGCTCGACGCTCGCCGCGCGTTTGATCAACACCGCAGCCAGGCCGCGGCCGCCGGGGATGAGTTGGGTCACGCTGAGCATGGTGGGGCTGACTTGCGGTGGCGTGGAGCGGCAGGTAGTATAACGAACGTTATAACGGAGACGAACCCTTGACTGCATTGAAGCTCACCCAGATCGGCAACTCGGTCGGCGTCATCCTGCCCAAGGAAGTGCTGGCGCGGCTGAAGCTCGAAAAAGGCGACACGGTGTTCGTCACCGACGCGGCCAATGGCGTGATGTTGACGCCGTACAGCACCGAGTTCGAGACGCAGATGACCGCCGCTCGCAAGGTGATGAAGAAGCGGCGCGCGGTGTTGCGCGAGTTGGCCAAGTGAGCAACGCGGCATGGGTGTGGCTCGATGCCGATGTGCTGCGCGCTGTTCACGAAGAACAACTTGCCGAGCATGGCGGCGCTCCCGGCACGCGTGACGACGGCCTGTTCGAATCGGCGCTCGCGCGGCCGAAGAACCTGGCCGTCTATGGCGAGCCGGACGTGCACGCGCTGGCGGCCGCGTACGGCGTCGGGCTGGCCAAGAACCATCCGTTCATCGACGGCAACAAACGCACGGCGTTCGTTGCCGTGGAACTGCTCATCGAGCTCAACGGCCACGAGCTGACTGCCGACGATGCCGACTGCGCGCTGACGATGCTTGCCGTGGCCGCCGGTCAGATGGACGAAACCGCTTTCGCAAACTGGCTGCGCCAGCACAGCCGCACACGGTGATCCGCACATGCTGATCTTTCGCCAGCTCTTCGACGCCACGTCGTCGACCTACACCTACCTGCTCGGCGACGCGTCGAGCGGGCAGGCGCTGTTGATCGACCCGGTGTTCGAGCATGTGCGGCGTGACGGCGCGCTGTTGCGCGAACTCGGCCTGACGCTCGTGGCGACGCTGGAGACGCATGTCCACGCCGACCACGTCACCGGCGCGTGGTTGCTGCAGCAGCGCAGCGGCAGCCGCATCCTCGGCGCCGCGGCCGGCGGCGCCCAGGGGCTCGACCGCACGCTGGAGCATGGCGACCGCGTCGACTTCGGCGCGCGGCACTTGCAGGTCCGCGCCACACCCGGCCACACCGACGGCTGCCTGACCTTCGTGCTGGGTGACGAGGGCGACGAATCCATCGCCTTCACCGGCGACGCGCTGCTGATCCGCGGCTGCGGCCGCACCGACTTCCAGCAGGGCAGCCCCGAGCGCCTGTACCAATCGGTGCAGGCGCAGATCCTGTCGCTGCCGCCGCAGTGCCTGCTCTACCCGGCGCACGACTACAAGGGCCTGACGGTGAGCAGCGTCGACGAAGAGCGGCGCTTCAACCCGCGCTTCGGCGGCAGCAGCAACGAGACCGACTTTGCCGGCTACATGAACCACCTGGGCTTGCCGCATCCGAAGCTGATGGACATTGCCGTGCCGGCCAACCTGCGCTGCGGCGAGCCTGACAGCCACGCCAAGCCGCCCGAGGAGCCGACGTGGGCGGCGCTGGTGTGGACGTTCGCCGGCTTGTGGGAGATCGAGCCGCAGGCGCTCGAGGACGCTGGCCCGTCGGTGCAGATCGTCGATGTGCGCGAGCCCGCGGAGTTCAACGGCCCGCTCGGCCACATCCGCGGCGCGCTGCTGATGCCGCTGGCCGAGTTGCAGGCGCGCCTGGGTGACCTCGACCGCTCGCGTCCGGTGGTCGCCGTGTGCCGTTCGGGCACACGCTCGGCGCAGGCCGCGGTGTTGCTGGGCAAGGCCGGCCTGACGAACGTGGCCAACCTCACCGGCGGCATGCTGCGCTGGCGCGCGGCCGGCCACGCGGTGCAAGGCGGCATGGCCTGAAAACGGCCGCGGCATCGTGCGCTTCTGTTCAGCGCGCCTGTGCTTCCTCGAAGGCACGCTCGTGGCGATCGGCCGCAGCGTACAAATCGCCGGCAAAGCCCGGGTCCGAGTGGCGGTAGCTGTCGGCCAGCGCGCGCACGTCGGCCAGTTCGTCGGCCAGGCCGCGCGGTGCCGGCTCGGCCTTCGTGGTCACCACGCGCCAAACCTGGCGCCAGTGGTCGAGCACGAGATGGGCGACACCCGGCGCCAGGGTCATGATGTTGGACATGGTCGTTCTCTTTCCTTCAAGGGCGGGTGTCGTGGCGGCTGGCCTCGCGCAACTGCTGTGCGACGGCGGCATCGACCGACTCCCAGCGCTGCGCCAGCTCGCGCAGTTCGCGCGCGGCGCGGCGCCGGCCGGTGGCGGCCAGAGCGTCCCAGATCGAGCGGCCGATGGACTGAAAAAGGGTCGGCGTCTGGCGCTTGTACGGCGAGGCGAGGGGCGCGGCCGCATGAATGGCGGCGCTCATCGCACACCTCCGCGCTGCAACAGCCACACGACAAAATCGGCGGCCCAGCGAGCGCCGCGTGGCATGGCCACCGGCCGCGGCACGGTGACGAGAATCTCTTGAGCTGACATGGTGTTGTCCTTTCTTCCCTGCGGGGCCGATAAGCCCCGAGGCCTGAAGATTAGGGTTTTTACTTATCTTTGTGAAATTGCCGTTCAGAATCCGGGCATCAATTCTGCGAATACCCGGTTGAAAACTTCACGGATGACCCCATGCCCTTCCGCACCCTCGACTTGAACCTGCTGCGCGTCTTCGACGTGGTGATGGTCGAGCGCAACGTCACCCGCGCCGCCGAACGGCTGGCGATGACGCAGCCCGCGGTCAGCAACGCCTTGCGCCGCCTGCGCGAGGCGATCGGCGAGGAGTTGTTCATTCCCGGCTCGACCGGTGTCACGCCGACGCCGCAGGCCATCGCGCTGTGGCCGGCGATCCGCGAGGCACTGGCCAGCCTGCGCGAGCTGTTCGACCCGCAGGGGTTCGATCCGGCGCAGGACGAGCGCCGCTTCACGCTGGCCATGGCCGACGCCACCGCCGCCGTGATCCTGCCGCGGCTGCTCGCCGCCTTCGAGCGCGACCGCTCACGTGTCTTGCTGCAGGTCGAGCCGCTGACCACGCGCGACCCGCGCGCGCTGCTCGAGCGCGGCAGCGTCGATGCCGCCATCGGCTTCTTCCCCGACGTGGCGCGTGCTTTCTCGGCCGCGCTGGGCGAGAGCGAAACCGTGCTCGATGCGCTCTACGACTGCGACTATGTCTGCGCGATGCGGCGCGCGCATCCGCTGGCGGTGCAAGACCCGCTGGCGCTCGACGATTACTGCGCCGCCGCGCACGCGCGCGTCAGCTTCGCCGGCCGGCCATACGGTTTCGTCGACGAAAAGATGGCGGCCCTCGGGCGCACGCGCCGCGTGGCGCTGGTCATCAACCAGTACGCCGCGGCGGTGCAGGTGGTGTGCCAGACCGATTTGCTGGCGGTGCTGCCGCGGCGCTTCGTCGAAGCCTGCGGCGCCGCCGACGCGCTGCACATCACAGCGCTGCCCTTTGAGATGCCGCGCATCGAGATCGGCTTGTTGTGGCACCGCCGGCACGAGCGTGACGCGGCGCAGCGCTGGTTGCGCGACGCGATCGTGCGCGTGGCGCCGGGTGACTGCTGATCAGCCGCCGTGGTCGGTCAGCGGCATCTCGGCCCAGAGCGCAGCCGGCGTCAGCAACAGCTTCACCTCGCATCCCAGGCAAGGAACTCCTGGGCAGTCAGGCGATGGCGACGTTCGGCCGGCCCGGAGTTGGGCCGGCGGGTCCTAGAACAGGAAGTAGCGCTGCGCCATCGGCAGCACCGTCGCCGGCTCGCACGTGAGCAACTGGCCGTCGGCGCGCACTTCGTAGGTCTGGGCGTCGATCTGCATCGTCGGCGTGTAGGCGTTGTGCACCATGTGCTGCTTGCTCACCGTGCGGCACCCCTTCACCGCGGCCAGGCGCTTGTGCACGCCGTAGGCTTCGGCGGCACCTGAGCCGAGCGCGGCCTGGCTGACGAAGGTCAGCGACGTGCGCAGGGTCGCGCCGCCGAAACTGCCGAACATCGGCCGCATGTGCACCGGCTGCGGCGTCGGGATGCTCGCATTGGCATCGCCCATCAGCGCCGCGGCGATGAAGCCGCCTTTGAGCACCAGGCTCGGCTTGACGCCGAAAAACGCCGGCCGCCAGAACACGAGGTCGGCCCACTTGCCGACTTCGATGCTGCCGACCTCGTGCGCGATGCCGTTGGCGACGGCCGGGTTGATCGTGTACTTCGCGACATAGCGCTTGACGCGCGTGTTGTCATTACGATCGCTGTCGCCTGTCAACGCCCCGCGCTGCACCTTCATCTTGTGCGCCGTCTGCCAGGTGCGGATGATGACCTCGCCGACCCGCCCCATCGCCTGACTGTCGCTCGACATCATGCTGATCGCGCCCAAATCGTGCAGCACGTCCTCGGCCGCGATCGTCTCCTTGCGGATGCGGCTCTCGGCGAACGCCAGGTCTTCGGCGATCGAGGCATCGAGGTGGTGGCACACCATCAACATGTCCAGATGCTCATCGACGGTGTTGACGGTGAACGGCATCGTCGGATTGGTCGAACTCGGCAGGAAGTTGGCCTCGCCGACCACGCGCAGGATGTCCGGCGCATGGCCGCCGCCGGCGCCCTCGGTGTGAAACGCGCACAGCGTGCGGCCTTTCGTCGCCGCGATCGTGTCCTCGACGAAGCCGCTTTCGTTCAGCGTGTCGCTGTGGATCGAGACCTGCGTGTCGGTTTCGTCGGCGACTGCCAGGCACTGGTCGATCGCCGCCGGCGTCGTGCCCCAGTCCTCGTGCAGTTTCAGGCCGATCGCGCCGGCCTCGATCTGCTGGCGCAGCGCCTCGGGGCGGCTGGCGTTGCCCTTGCCGAGAAAGCCGAGGTTCATCGCGAAGGCATCGGCCGCACGCAGCATCTGCGCGATGTTCTCCGGCCCCGGCGTGCAGGTGGTGGCGAAGGTGCCCGTCGCCGGGCCGGTGCCGCCGCCGAGCATCGTCGTGATGCCTGCACTCAGCGCTTCCTCGATCTGCTGCGGGCAGATGAAGTGGATGTGGCTGTCGATGCCGCCGGCCGTGACGATCATGCCTTCGCCGGCGATGATCTCGGTGCCGGGGCCGATGACGATATCGACGTTCGGCATCACGTCCGGGTTGCCGGCCTTGCCGATGGCGAAGAGGCGCTGGCCCTTGATGCCGATGTCGGCCTTGACGATGCCCCAATGATCGACGATCAGCGCGTTGGTGACGACGCAGTCGCACGCCTCGTGCGCGCCTGGGCCGTTGACGGCCTGCGATTGGCCCATGCCGTCGCGGATGGTCTTGCCGCCGCCGAACTTCAC
>JANNJX010000662.1:0-1610 GCA_031396005.1 Burkholderiales bacterium | reverse complement strand
TGAACTACGCGCGACAGTCGCCGCGGCTGCGCCTGATCCTGCTGCGCATCTTTCTCTTCTTCCTGCAATCGACCGCCCTGATGGCGCTGCTGCCGCTGGTGGCCAAGGACATGCACGGCGGCGGGCCGGGCACCTTCACCGTGATGCTGGCCTGCCTGGGCGGCGGCGCGGTCTTCGCGGCGCTGTACTTCCCGCGTTGGCGCGCGCGCTGGAGCCGCGATCAGTTCGTCAGCGCGGGCACGATGGCGCACGCGCTGCTGTCGGTGCTGGTGGTGTACGTGCACACGCTGTGGATCGCGCTGCCGGCGATGGTGCTGGTCGGCATGGCGTGGATCTCGGTGGCCAACTCGCTGACCGTGTCGGCGCAGGCGGCCCTGCCCGATTGGGTGCGGGCGCGCGGCATGTCGATCTACCAGATGGCGTTGATGGCCGGTGCGTCGGCGGGCTCGCTGCTGTGGGGCCAGGTGGCGAGTTGGCGCAGCGTGCCCGAGTCGGTGGCCGCGGCGGCGGCGGTCGGCGTGCTGTTGCTGCTCGTCTTGCGCAAGCGCTCGCTTGAGTCGCACGCCGACCCGGATTTCTCGCCGGCGCCGATCGTCAACCCGCCCGAGCCGGCGATCGACGTGGCCAACGACGACGGCCCGGTGATGGTGACGGTGGAGTACCTGATCGACCCGGCGCGCGCCGCCGCCTTCACCACGGTGATGCAGCGCACGCGCCGCGCGCGGCTGCGCCAGGGTGCGCTGTCGTGGGGGCTGTTCCGCGACGCCGCGCAGCCGGGGCGCTTTCTCGAGTACTTCGTCGACGAGAACTTCATCGAGCATCAGCGCCGGCTCGAACGTTTCTCGGCCTTCGATGCCGGCCTGCGCGCCGAGCGCATGGCTTTTCACCTGGGCGAGGTGCCGCTCAAGGTCAAGCGCTACATCGCGCAGTCGCTCGATGACGTGGCGGACCGGCCGCGCTGAACACCAAAAGACAGAGTGCGCGATGATGCCGCCACCTGAGCAACGACCAACCTCAACATGCGCCACACCAACCCGTTCGGGCTGAGCTTGTCGAAGCCCCTGCCTGACCGCCGCACCGTGCTCGCTGCCTTCGCCCTGATGCCGTGGGGCAGCGGCTCGCGCGCGCAGGCCACTTCGACAGGCTCAGGACAGGCGTGGCCGACCAAGCCGATCCGCCTCGTCGTGCCTTTTCCCGCCGGCGGCGCCACCGACTTGTTGGCGCGCGCCATCGTGCAGGGCCTGGGCAATGCGCTCGGCCAGCCGCTCGTGGTGGACAACCGGGCAGGCGCCGGCGGCACGCTGGGTTCGGGCGAGGTCGCCAAGGCCGCCGCTGACGGCCACACCTTGCTGATCGCCACGAACAGCACTCACGCGATCGCGCCGCACCTGAATCCGAACCTGGCGTACAACCCGCAAACCGATTTCACGCCGATCGGGCAGGTGGCAAACGCCACCAACATCCTGCTGGTGCCGAAGGACCTGCCGGTGGCGACGGTGCAGGAGCTCATCGCCTACCTGAAGGCGCGGCCGGGCCAGTTGAACTACGCCACCAGCGGCAACGGCACGATCGTTCACCTCACCACCGAGGCCTTCAAGGCGCAGGCCGGC
>JANNJX010000652.1:0-1757 GCA_031396005.1 Burkholderiales bacterium | reverse complement strand
CGCCTTCCCAGGCTTGAAGTGCGGCACCAGCTTTTCGGGGATCGTCACCTGTTCACCGCTGCGCGGGTTGCGGCCCACGCGCGGCGGGCGGCGGTTGATCGAGAAGCTGCCGAAGCCGCGAATCTCGATGCGATGCCCGCGCGAGAGCGCGTCGGACATCGCGTCGAGGATCGTCTTCACCGCGAACTCGGTGTCGCGTTGCGTCAGCTGGCCGAATTTCTCGGCCAGCGCGGCAACCAGGTCCGAGCGCGTCAAGGCTTACTCTTGCTTGCCGCCGTCCATCTTGGCGCGCAGCAGCGCACCCAGGCTCGTCGTGCCGGCACTCTCGCGCTCGTTGTTCTGCGACAGGCGCTGCATCGCTTCCTGCTGGTCGGCGCTGTCCTTGGCCTTGATCGAAAGCTGGATGTTGCGCGTCTTGCGGTCGATGTTGACGATCATCACGCTGACCTCGTCGCCTTCCTTCAACACGTTGCGCGCGTCTTCGACGCGGTCACGGCTGATCTCCGAGGCGCGCAGGTAGCCGACGATGTCTTCACTCAGCGTGATCTCGGCGCCGCGCGGATCGACCGTCTTGACCTTGCCGGTGACCAGGGCGCCTCGGTCATTGAGCGTGGTGTAGGTGGCAAACGGGTCGCCATCCAATTGCTTGATGCCCAAGCTGATGCGCTCGCGCTCGACGTCCACGGCCAACACCAAGGCCTCGACTTCCTGGCCCTTTTTGTAGTTGCGCACCGCGGCTTCGCCGGGCTCGTTCCACGACAGGTCGGACAGGTGCACCAAGCCGTCGATGCCGGCGGTCAGGCCGACGAAGACGCCGAAGTCGGTGATCGACTTGACGGGACCTTTGACGCGGTCGCCGCGCTTGACGGTGGACGAGAACTCTTCCCACGGGTTGGCCTTGCACTGCTTCATGCCCAGGCTGATGCGGCGCTTTTCCTCGTCGATCTCGAGCACCATGACTTCGGTCTCGTCGCCGAGCGTGACCACCTTGGCCGGCGAGACGTTCTTGTTCGTCCAGTCCATTTCGGAGACGTGCACCAGGCCTTCGATGCCAGGCTCGATCTCGACGAACGCGCCGTAGTCGGCGATGTTGGTCACCTTGCCGAACAAACGCGTGCCTTGCGGGTAGCGGCGCGCCACGCCCATCCACGGGTCGTCGCCGAGCTGCTTGATGCCCAGGCTGACGCGATTCTTTTCGGCATCGAACTTCAGCACCTTGGCGCTGAGTTCCTGGCCGACCTGCACGACCTCGCTCGGGTGGCGCACACGGCGCCAGGCCATGTCGGTGATGTGCAAGAGGCCGTCGATGCCGCCCAAGTCGACGAACGCGCCGTACTCGGTGATGTTCTTCACCACGCCGTGGACGATGGCGCCTTCGTGCAGCGTTTCCATCAGCTTGGCGCGCTCTTCGCCCATCGAAGCCTCGACGACAGCGCGGCGCGACAAGACGACGTTGTTGCGCTTGCGGTCGAGCTTGATGACCTTGAACTCCATCGTCTTGCCTTCGAACGGCGACAGGTCCTTGACCGGGCGCGTGTCGATCAGCGAGCCGGGCAGGAAGGCGCGGATGCCGTTGACGAGCACGGTGAGGCCGCCCTTGACCTTGCCGTTGACGGTGCCGGAGACGAAGTCGCCGGACTCGAGCGAGGTCTCGAGCGACAGCCACGATGCTAGGCGCTTGGCCTTGTCGCGCGACAGGATGGTGTCGCCGTAACCGTTTTCGATGGCGTCGATGGCCACCGAGACGAAATCGCCGA
>JANNJX010000625.1:0-1666 GCA_031396005.1 Burkholderiales bacterium | reverse complement strand
GATTCTAGGTTTGGCGTGCGGCGCGGGCCGGTGCTGGCTACGATCGCAACTCACGCCCTGCTTCGAAGAAAGGCCCCCATGAAAGCAGACTCCATCCTCGCCACCATCGGCGACACACCGCACATCCGCATCAACCGCCTGTTTCCCGCCGGCCGTGAGGTCTGGATCAAATCCGAGCGCGCCAACCCGGGCGGCTCGATCAAGGACCGCATCGCGCTGTCGATGGTGGAAGCGGCCGAGCGCTCCGGTGCGCTGAAAGCCGGCGGAACGATCATCGAGCCGACCTCGGGCAACACCGGCATCGGCTTGGCAATGGTTGCTGCGGTCAAGGGCTACAAGCTGGTGCTCGTCATGCCCGACAGCATGAGCGTCGAGCGGCGGCGGCTGATGTTGGCCTACGGCGCGACTTTCGAGCTGACGCCGCGCGAAAAGGGCATGAAGGGTTCGATCGTGCGCGCGCAGGAGCTGCTCGCCGCCACGCCCGGCGGCTGGATGCCGCAGCAGTTCGAGAACGAAGCCAACATCGAGGTGCATGTGCGCACCACCGCCGAGGAGATCGAGCGCGACTTTCCCGAAAGCCTCGACGCTTTGATCACCGGCGTTGGCACCGGCGGCCACATCACCGGCTGCGCGATGGTGCTGAAGAAGCGGTGGCCGAAGTTGAAGGTGTTCGCGGTCGAGCCGTCGGCCAGCCCGGTGATCAGCGGCGGCCAGCCGTCGCCGCATCCGATCCAGGGCATCGGCGCCGGCTTCGTGCCGAAGAACCTGCACACCGCGCTGCTCGACGGCGTGATCCAGGTCGAAGCCGAAGAGGCGCGCGAGATGGCACGCCGCTGCGCGCGCGAAGAAGGCATGCTGGTCGGCATCTCGAGCGGCGCGACGCTGGCGGCAATTGCGAAGAAGCTGCCGGAGTTGGCGGCCGGTGCGCGTGTGCTGGGGTTCAACTACGACACGGGCGAGCGCTATCTGTCGATCGAAGGTTTCTTGCCGGCGTGACATGATGCAATGCTGACCGAGACGTCAGACGAAAGGCCTCATGCAAGTCCGTGTGCTCTATGTCAGCCGTGCCGTGGGTCCGCAGACGAGCACGGTGACGACGTCGATCCTGTCAACCGCCCAGTCCCACAACCGCCGGAACGGCATCAGCGGCGTCCTTTGCCAGGGCCAGGGCTTGTACCTGCAGGTGCTCGAGGGCGAACGAAGCGCCGTCAACCGCTTGTATTCATGCATCCTCTCCGATCGCCGCCACAGCGACGTCGAGATGCTTCATCTCGAGGAAATCACCGAGCGCCGCTACGCCGACTGGTCGATGGCCCACGTCAATCTGGCCGACGACGCGCCGATGGTGCGCATGAAGCATCCCGAGTTCGACCCGTACTCGGCGTCGGGGGCGTTCGTGATGACGCTCGTCGAAGAGTTGCTCGAGTCCGGCCATCGGATCATCCTGCCGGCAGCGTGAAGTCAGCGTGGCGCGCTGAATCGTCAATCAGCGCGGCGCGCTGGTGGCCAATCAGCGCGGTGCGCTGAGCGCATTGCTGACCAGCTTCGACGTGATGTCGACGATCTGGATCATGCGGTCGTAGGCCATGCGCGTCGGCCCGATCACGCCGAGCGTGCCGACGACGCGGCCGTCCACCTCGTACGGCGCGCTGACGATCGACAGCTC